>WRHS01000044.1 GCA_009783135.1 Dehalococcoidia bacterium | reverse complement strand
TCCGATGTATACAAGGGCTCCGTTACGGCCTATGCCAATCAAACTAAGATTGCCGTGCTTGGTGTGAGGACGGAAACACTGCAGCAGTATGGTGCCGTGAGCCCGCAGGTGGCTGAGGAGATGGCTAAAGGCTGCTGCCGCGTGCTAAATGCTGACATTTGCGTATCAGACACTGGCATTGCGGGACCAGGAGGTGCGACGCCGGATAAGCCGCTAGGGCTTTTTTATATGGGGCTGGCGCATCAATCAACGGTGTGTAGTCAAAAACATATTTTCCAAGGAGACCGCGAGGAAAACAAAAAGCTTGCGGCGCAGGTCATTTTTGACTGGCTTAAGGCCTATCTGCAAAATTTGGAGTAGCATATGACGATTAGCTTTGGACAACAACAATCCTTCCGTGTGGTAACCTGCTTTTTGATGCGTGACGGGCTCATACTTATACTGAGACGCTCCAATAAGGTGGGCACGTTTCAGGGCAAGTGGGCTGCTGTTTCAGGTTTTATTGAGTCATATCCGCAAAGCCAGAGTTTGCTGGAAATTAAGGAAGAAACAGGGCTGGAATTCTCTGACGTGGAGCTGGTAAGAGCCGGCTTGCCATTTGAAATTGATGATGAGGATAATGGTGTGCTGTGGGTAATTCACCCATATCTGTACAATGTAATAAGCCAGAATGATATCATGATTGATGCAGAGCATTTTGAGTATGAGTGGATTAGACCTGAGAGTTTGTCCAAGTACGATACCGTGCCCGGATTGCAGGAAGCACTGGAACGGGTTATATGTGAAGAGGAATAGTGGAAACACCTGAGTTTCAGGATGCCCCTGATGCGCACATGCTGCTGGATTTGACGATTGAGCGCATGCCTTACGGACGCTATAAAGACTATTTCCTGTGTGACCTGCCTGAGCCTTATCTCGTGTGGATGAAACACAACGGTTTTCCGGCAGGACGGCTGGGTGTTATGCTGGAATCACTGTATGAGATAAAGGCGAATGGATTAGAGTGCTTACTAAGGAATATACAAAAGCTGTAACACAGGTCGTGCCGCATAACACAGGGATATTTATATAGAGCCTGCCGGCTATTTGCCTAGATTGCGCCGGCATAGTTGCGATGTTATACTGGGATTACTTTAACTGATTAGAAAGCGATTACATGAGACGTATTGATGGTCGTTCTTTTGATGCACTGCGCAACGTAAGCATCACCACGAGTTTTCAAAGTTTTGCGGAAGGCTCGGTTTTGATTGAACTGGGAAAGACGCGTGTCTGCTGCTCGGTAAGTCTTGAGGAAAAGGTTCCGATGTTTCTCAAGGGGCGTGGTTCCGGCTGGGTAACCGCCGAGTATTCCATGTTGCCCCGTTCTACACTTACCCGTTCGCCGCGTGATGCAACGCAAGGTAAGGTCTCCGGTCGAAGCCATGAGATACAGCGCCTTATTGGGCGTGCCCTGCGTGCTGTTACGGATTTGCCCGAGTTGGGTGAGCGTTCGCTGATGGTGGACTGCGACGTCTTACAGGCGGATGGCGGGACTCGTACTGCTGCTATAACTGGTGCGTATGTGGCGTTGTATCAGGCCTTGCAGACACTTGCGCATATGGGCATCATATCATCGGTGCCTT
This sequence comes from Dehalococcoidia bacterium, assembly GCA_009783135.1. Classification (GTDB taxonomy): domain Bacteria; phylum Chloroflexota; class Dehalococcoidia; order Dehalococcoidales; family UBA1222; genus WRNG01. The sequence goes on along the minus strand of WRHS01000044.1, from coordinate 8,126 downwards.
TGAACGGGGCTATTGCAGCCACTTCCGTTGGCATTGTACGCGGTAATCTCCTGCTCGACCTATGCTACGAGGAGGACTGCAACGCCGAGGCTGATTTCAATGTGGCTATGACCGACAAAGGTGAATTTGTAGAGGTACAGGGAACAGGCGAAAGCAAGCCTTTTTCCCGTGAGAGTTTGGACGAGATGTTGCGACTGGCGCAAAAAGGTATAAAAGAACTTTTTGTGGTGCAGCAAGAGGCTATTGAGCGCATCAAGAAGATGTAGAAATTTCAATAATACTAGAGCAACAGTATCATGCGTATTGTGTCGAAAAACATGTATAGGATGGTATTGTGATGAAGGGCATCTTAAGGGGCAAAAGCTAAGTGTTGCGAGCGGAGGTATTCTATGGTTGATATTGATGAACTGCAAAAGAAAGTCTGTCTGGCGAAAGAAGCGTCGCGTAAGCTGGCGTATACCACTACTGCTGTCAAGGATGCCGCTTTGTTGCAAATTGCGCGCAGGTTGCGGGCTGACAATGAACGCATACTTGTCGCCAACCAGCTTGACTACGCCGATGCCAAGGCATCGGGCATGAGTGATGCCATGCTGGACCGCTTGCTGCTCACGTCTGAGCGCATTGACGGCATGGCTAAAGACGTGGAGACAGTTGCTGCCTTGCCGGATCCAATTGGCGAGATGCTTGACATGCATACGCTGCAGAACGGACTGCAAATCGGCAAAAAACGTGTGTCCCTGGGCGTTATCGCGGCGATTTATGAAAGCCGCCCCAACGTCACCATAGATATCGCCTCCTTATGCATTAAATCGGGCAATGCTGTCATCTTGCGCGGCGGAAAGGAAACACTGCGCTCAAATCAGGTGTTGGCAGAGATAACTCAGGCGGCACTGCGGGAGGCTGGTGTTCCTGCAGCAGCGGTGCAGCTTATTGAGAATACGGATCGTTCCGTGGTGAGTGAACTGCTCAAAATGCGCGATACGATTGATTTGGTTATTCCGCGTGGCGGCGAGGGATTAATTAAATTTGTGCGCGACAACTCGCTTATCCCTGTGGTTGCAGGTGGCATAGGTGTTTGTCACACCTTCGTGGATGCCTCGGCAAATTTAGAAAAAGCAGTGCATATTGTGTATAACGCCAAGGTACAGCGCCCCACTGTATGCAATGCACTTGATACCGTACTCGTGCATAAGGACATAGCGCAAGTCTTTGTACCAGCCATGGCACAGGAGTTGAACAAGGCAGGTGTAGAATTTCATTGCGACGGGGCTTCGTTGCCCATATTGGGCAAACTGGGCGGTCTCAGGCTGGTTCCGGCAGTTGACGCCGATTGGGGAAAAGAGTTCTTGTCTCTTGCGCTGGCAGTAAAAGTGGTGGACTCAGTTGATGCTGCGCTTGAGCATATTGCCTGCTTCGGCTCAGGTCATACAGAGGCTATTCTTACAGAAAACTATACCAATGCACAACGTTTCTTGAACGAAGTAGATGCCGCAGCTGTAATGGTTAATGCCAGTACCCGTTTCACTGATGGATCTCAGTTTGGGCTTGGGGCGGAGTTGGGTATTAGTACACAGAAAATGCATGCACGCGGACCGCTCGGACTGAAAGAAATCACGTCTTATAAATGGATTGTTTACGGCAACTGGCAAGCAAGGTCGTAGTATATGCAGTTTGCATGGCAGTGTGCGTTGAATAAGTAAAAATTGATGGAAACAGTTGAAAGTTATCATTTGTTGTAACCGGAGGAAAATATGAATGACTCTATTCTTGATACGATAGGTAATACTCCTCTTGTGCGCATAAACAGTTTGTGCAAAAAGGTTGGGGTGAAAATTTATGCCAAGGTGGAAGGCTGCAATCCTACAGGTAGTATCAAGGACCGCATCGCGCTTAAAATGATTGAACAGGCCGAACTGGCTGGCACATTGAAGCGCGGGATGAATATTATTGAAGCCACCTCTGGCAATACGGGAATCGGCTTGGCAATGATTGGTGCCGTAAAAGGTTATGCCGTGACGATTGTGATGAGCGAGGCGGTTTCAATGGAACGAAAGCGTATGATTGCGGCATTCGGTGCAAAAGTTGTTCTCACGCCTGCGGAGAACGGCACAGACGGAGCCATAATGAAAGCCCGCAGCATGATAGAGCAGAATAAGGAACTATATTTTAACCCGAACCAGTTTTCCAACGAGTACAATAAAATCGCACACTACAAAACAACTGCCGAGGAAATCTGGCAGCAGAGTGAGGGAAAAGTCACCCATTTTGTTTCATCCATTGGCACGTCCGGGACACTTATTGGTGTGGGTATGGGGCTTAAGGAAAGAAACCCAAATATTAAGGTCATCGAGGCGCAGCCGGTTAAGGGGCATTATATCCAAGGCTTGAAGAACATGGAAGAGGCCATTGTTCCTGAGATATATGACATTTCAATCATTGATAGAAGTATTATGATTGAAACTGAAGACGCTTTCGCTATGACGCGGCGCATAATCCTTGAAGAGGGCATCTTTGTTGGCATGTCGAGCGGTGCGGCGATGTTGGCCGCACTTGAGGTGGCAAGCGATATAGAAGAAGGTCTTATTGCCGCTGTTTTTCCTGACAGAGGCGAGAAGTATTTGAGTACGGCGTTGTTTGATAAACAAAGCTAGCTAGAAACAGTCCGCGAAACAAGACAATTTGCTTGTCGGACGAGTTGATGTGAAGGAAATGAAACCTTCAGAATTTTTGATGGTTTCTGCTATTTCAGTTCGCTGCTACCGCGAAAACGGAAACAGTGTAGTGGCAATAAGCCGGATATCGCCTTATTGAGTTTGCGGTTGAGGATACAGCGTCCGCGTCGTCCGTCAGCCAGTTCCAGAATATAACTACCATCAGAGATGCGTATGTACTCAGCCAGATTTAGCTCGCCCCACCAGTTGTTATGGGATGCGTCAAGCAAGCGGTAGTCGACCTCAACTATTAGTTCGCCATTGATACTGTCGTATAATTTGCCTTGTGCCATCAAATCACCTGTTATGAAATAGTGTCAGATTATTGCGATGAATAAACTCGGCGCCGAAGTCGTAGCCAAGCGTCTGAGCAATTTGGGTGGAATGCGACCCTTTTATGCGTTGCATGTCGGATGAATTGTAATTAACGATACCGTTGCCGATACGCAACTCTTTTGTGCAAATGTCCACCAGGTCGCCGCGTTGCCACTCTCCGTGTATCTCAAGCACGCCGGCTGGGAGCAAACTTTTGTTCTGGTGGGTTATGGCATCCGTCGCACCATCATCTATTGATACGCGACCGCGAGTGCACAATCCTGAGAGCATCCAGCGCTCACGGCTTTCCAGTTTAGTGGACGACGGCACAAAACGCGTGCCGATAGCTTTGCCCTGCGCCAGTTTCTGAATAATTTCAGGCTGGTTGCCATCGGCGATAATCACGCTTACGCCAGAGTTTGTGGCAAGTCGCGCCGCTTCAATTTTAGTGGTCATGCCACCTGTGCCGAGTTTGCTTGTAGTAGTGCCCGCCATGTTTTCGATGGCGGTGTCAATATTGCGCACCTCAGGTATAAGGCGGGCGTCAGGGTTGGTGTGCGGATCGGCAGTATATAGGCCTGAGATGTCGCTTAGTATTATGAGTAAGTCGGCATCTACAAGGTTGGCAACCATGGCGGAAAGATTATCATTGTCGCCAAAGCGGGCGCCAGCCAACTCGTCAACAGCCACTACGTCATTTTCGTTGACGATGCTTACAATGTCAAGCTCAAGCAAACTGATAAATGTATTGCGGGCGTTGAGATAACCCGAGCGGTCTGACAGGTCGGCTTTGGTTAGCAGTGCCTGTGCCACTGTGATGTGATGTTTTTCAAAAAGTTCTTCATAAACCTGCATGAGGTGAGCCTGCCCTATTGCTGCCAGCACCTGCCGTAGTGGTATTCCGTGAAGTTCGTGGTTGGCTTTGAGGCGGTGTCTCCCTGCTGCTATGGCACCCGATGTCACTATGACGACCTCAGCACCAACGGCATGAATGCGAGCCACCTGCGAGACGAGCCTTGACATGATATCCATATCCAAATGGTCGCCATTGCCGGTAAGCAGGCTGGTGCCAAGCTTGAGTACGATGCGTTTGTAGGTCAAATTTGATGTGTCCATAGCTTCCAACCTCGCTATTATAGCAATCTTGATGCAATAGGAACAAGAAACGCGGAAGACCATTGGAAATTGTGCTGCTCAAAATCTGCTATAGTAATAGATAATATATCTTAAGATCGGGCGGTTTTGCCGTCCGGTCGTTTTGGCGTTTGGGAAAACATGAAAATTGATGCATTGATGGGATTGTTGCGCGGCAGTGAGGATTACTGCCGCCTTGCTGCATCTCTTAAAAAGGACTCGGCGCAAACGCTGGTTATCGAAGAGGCTAAGGCGTATTTATTAGCTACGCTTTTTACTGAGTTGAGCCATCCTATGGTGATAGTCTCTCCTCAGCCTGGAAAAACACGCAAACTGGCGGAACAATTGATGCCTTGGCTTGGAGCGGAGGTCGTCACCCAAATAGCTGAATCTGTCAATCTGCCTTATACGCGCGCCACCTCGGACGCAATTTCGGCGCTTGAGCATATTCAGGCGCTTTCGCGACTGGCGCATCCGGCAGATAACGCAACTGTGCCACTGATATTGACCTCGACCTCGGCGTTGTTGCAAAAACTGCCGTCATCATCGGCTTTTCGTTGTGCATGGATGGTGCTGCGTCGTGGCATGGAACTTAATCCGCTGAAGCTGGTGGAGCAATTGTCACTTTTGGGCTATCAAAACGAAAGTCTGGTGGAAATCCCGGGGAGTTATAGCCGTCGTGGCGATATACTGGATATTTATGCCCCTACGGAGGAATTCCCCATAAGGATGGAGTTCTTTGGCAATAGCGTAGAAAGCATGCGGTATTTTGATCCGCTCAGCCAGCGCTCGCTGAATGCAGTGGATAAGGCGAACATCGGTCCTGCATCAGAGATGGCGACGCATTTTACCAATGAGGCACACGCTTTGCATAATACACTATCCGGTTTGGATTTAGGTAATCTCAGCATAGAGGCACGTCATAAGTTTGAAGCTGACATTGAGTTGAGTGCAGCCGGTCAACTGCCTGTTGATATGGCGTTTTATGCCCCGTTGTTTCATTCGGACACGCTCCTTTCCTATCTACCACAGGATTGTTTGCTGGTATTGGATGAGCCTGAGTTTATTGAAGAAGAGGCTGTTTTTATCTACAAAGAGAGCGCTAGGATTTTTTCCAAAAAAGTAGAATCACAGGAATTGCCTGCCAATTTCCCGCGTTTATATCTCAGTTGGCAGGAGTTGCAGTTGGGGCTTGAGGGCGCACAGCGCTTGGAATTGGTTGATTGGCATAGGGAGGGAGAAAGTGAAGCCATACGCTTGCCGTTTGTTCCAGCCAAAAGCTATGCAGGGCAGTTGCCGCGTTGGCTCGAACGCATCAAGGAATTGATATCAAATAAGAGGCGCGTGGTTGTGGTAAGCCACCAAGCGGAACGCTTATGCGAGTTGCTTGAAAATGACGGAGTGCAGGTATCAGTTGAGAGCACTTTGAAAGAGATGCCACCTCAATGCTCAATTACGCTGGTGCAGGGGATTTTATCCTCCGGATGGGAATTTGATAAAGGGACATATCTTTTCAGCGACAGGGAACTATTCGGTTATCTAAAGCAGCAACGCATTTTGCGCAAGCGACCGGTTGCGCATCACAAGCTGTTTGGCGATCTCAAGCCGGGTGACTATGTGGTGCATATTGAGCATGGCGTTGGCAGGTTTAATGGGGTAACCACTATGCAGAACAGCGGCATTATTCGTGAGTATATGCTGCTTGAGTATGCCGAGGGGGACAGACTATATGTGCCCACCGACCAAATTGACCGCATTGAGCGCTATATAGGTGCAGGAGACCATAGTCCGGCCCTTAGCCGCCTGAGCAGCCACGAATGGCTCAAGAGCAAAGACAAAGCCAGAGAGTCTGCCGAGAAAATAGCACGGGAGTTGCTGGAAATCTATGCGGCGCGGGAGACATCGACTGGTTTTGCTTATTCTTCTGATAATATTTGGCAGACGGAACTGGAGGCCTCTTTCCCATACGTAGAAACGCCGGATCAACTCAATGCCATAGTTCAAATAAAGGAAGATATGTCGTGTTCTCGTCCTATGGACAGGCTGGTATGCGGTGACGTGGGTTATGGCAAGACCGAAGTGGCTCTGCGAGCCGCTTTTAAGGCTATTCAGGATGGTAAGCAGGTGGCTGTTTTGGTTCCTACCACTGTGCTGGCGCAGCAACACTATGCCACATTTAAAGAGAGGTTGGCTGCGTTTCCCGTGATGGTTGAATCGCTCAGCCGCTTCAAGTCGCAACGCGAGCAAAAAGAAATTGTTGCCGGAATTGAAAGCGGTGCTGTGGATATTGTTATTGGCACGCATCGCTTGCTACAAAAAGATGTTAAATTCAAGGATTTGGGTCTATTGGTCGTGGATGAAGAGCAGCGTTTTGGTGTGTCCCATAAAGAGCATTTCAAAGCACTGCGTTATGAGGTGGATGTGTTGACCCTCTCTGCTACCCCAATACCGCGCACGCTTAATTTATCGCTGGTGGGTGTGAGAGATATGTCGGTCATGGAAACCCCCCCATCAGAACGCTTGCCCATTAACACCTATGTTGCGGAATATTCCGAGTCAACGATTCGTGAGGCTATTATGCGCGAGATGGAGCGCAACGGGCAGGTTTTCTTTGTGCATAACCGTGTCCAAAGCATCAACTTGCTGGCAGAAAAGCTAAGGGCTCTTGTGCCGGAGGCACGCATTGCGGTGGGACACGGGCAGATGCATGAGGACGAATTGGAAAATGTTATGGCCGATTTTGCCTCAGGGGCAGTGGATGTTCTTTTGTGTACCACCATTATTGAGAGTGGGCTTGATGTGCCTAATGCCAATACTCTTATTATCAATCAGGCTGACAGGCTGGGGCTCACTCAACTTTATCAGCTAAGAGGACGCGTTGGACGTGGCGCTAATATGGCCTATGCCTACTTCCTTTACGATAAGGGCAAACGATTGACCTCTGATGCAATTCAAAGGTTGCAAACTATCTACAAAGCAACTGAGTTGGGTGCTGGCTTCGGCATCGCTATGAGTGATCTGGAAATACGTGGTGCCGGCAACATACTTGGAGCTCGGCAGAGCGGGCATATCAATGCTGTGGGGTTTAACCTCTATACGCAGCTGTTATCCGAGGCGGTGGAGGATATGAAATCCAAACGTGCGGCGCAACGCGAAAACAAGCCTTTTACACCTATCATGCGGCTTCCGCCGCCGACAATCGATTTGCCGCAGCCGGCTTTCATCCCCAGCGGATACGTGCAGGACACGGATACGCGACTATCTCTCTACAAGCGTCTGGCAGGAACCAAGGATAGCGAAACGGTGGAAGTGATGGAGTGCGATTTTAAGGATCGTTTTGGCGAATTGCCGCAAGAGGTGCAGAATTTGCTGTTTGCTATACGCATTAAGGCGCTGGCGACAGGTGCGCGATTGGAGTCTATCTCGACCGAGTCAGAGCAAATTGTGTTGCGACGCCCTGCAGGGATGCAGTTTAATCAGGAATCAGTGCGCTTTGCACAGCAAGGCATCAAGGTTTCAGTTAACCAAATACGTCTGGATATCAATATACTAAAAGACAAATGGCAGGATACGCTGGAGAGTGTATTAAAGCAGTTGGACAGCAGAGTGGGCAGATAGAAACTATTTCGTGCTGGCGTCATAAGGAAACAAATAACGCATTAGCAGAGCGAATGGAAGTCACTCGACCACACATCATCATTCGGAGAAAAATGCGGCTTTTATAGCCATCCAAAAAATTGCATATCAATTTTGCGATATTTGAGTGCAGTGGTAGAATGAATTCTAGAATTCATTCAGCATGGAGAGTGTTGGGTTATGAAAAAACCGCTTTCAAAACCGACAAAGGTCTACTTGATTCCCGTCGGGTCCATACCTCGCAGCTCTGCTGCGTTGACCCGGTAAGGTATGCCCAGATATACTGCAGGTATGGCAACCACCAGCGAGCATATTCATAAAAGGCATAAC
>WRHS01000043.1 GCA_009783135.1 Dehalococcoidia bacterium | reverse complement strand
GGTGCGATTAGTTCCCATGCTTCGTTAGAAATATCATGTCTGTGAATTGCTTTTTCCATTTGGCGACACTCCTTATCAATATGCCACCATTATACCATTTATCTCGTGTAGACACAATCTAATTTACCGGCTGGCGATTTCAACACCAATGCCACAAAAGCACATAAGAAAACCCGCTACAGTCAAAACCATAGCGGGTAACACAACTCTCCTTATGAGTTCCAAGGCGGCCCAGTCAGTATAATTATTCTTTAATCAGCACTATTTTGCAGTTGCGGTCTTATTGAGTTTTTTAACTAAGCGGCTCTTTTTACGGGCAGCGGCATTGGCATGAATAATGCCTGACGCAGCAGCCTTATCAAGAGAACTAATCGCGACCTTAACGTCATCCTGTGCTTCGGCAGAACCAGCAGCGACACTACTCTCAGCCTTGCGCACATTCGTCTTGGTTACACTACGCACAGATTTGTTGCGCTCATGACGAGCAGCTGCTACACGAATTTCCTTAATCGCCGATTTGGTATTGGCCAAATTATTACCTCCAATAAAGCTAAACGAGTTATTATACAACAAAGGGTGCGCATTGACAAAAATATTACGAAATCATGCCGGCGGAAGATGTTTCGGCTACGCGACTAAACATCAACAACAAAGCACACCTAAACTCCCATGACGTTATAGCCGCAATCCACGTATAGCACCTGCCCTGTGATAGCCGATGCCGCATCAGATACCAGAAAAGTTGCCGCCGCTCCAACTTCTTCCGCTTTCACATTGCGCCTTAGCGGTGCGCAGGCAGCGTGCTGCGACAATATGTCCTGGAATCCCTTTATGCCACGCGCTGCCAGTGTGCTCACCGGTCCGGCACTGATGCAGTTGATACGAATATTCCGAGGTCCTAAATCACAAGCCAAATAACGCACTGACGCCTCAAGCGATGCCTTGGCCGGACCCATGACATTATAATTCGGCACCACCTTTTCCGCCCCATAGTAACTTATGCTCAGCATGCTGCCGCCGGACGTCATCAGCGGCACGGCACCACGCGAGAGCGCCACCAGTGAATAAGCGCTCACGTCATGCGTAACACAGAAGTCCTCACGACTGGTCTGAATAAAGCTTCCCTCAAGCGCTTTGCGCGGTGCAAAAGCCACCGAGTGCAACAAAAAGTCCAACCGTCCATATTTTTCAGCAATGACTTTATAAGTAGCGTCTATATCCGCATCATTTGTCACATCGCACGGACAAAGCACGCTTTCATGTGGAAGACCTGCAAGTAGTTCCTGTACGTTCCGACAATGACGCTCATCCTGATATGTAAACACCAAAGCCGCTCCGGCATCGCGCCAAGCCTGAGCCACGGCCCAGGCTATTGAATGCCTATTCGCCACCCCGCAAATCAAACCTATTTTCCCTTCAAGCAAAGCCAAGCCGCAGCCCCCTCATCTTTTGGTAATACATTATAGCATCACAGAATAGCACTGCTGCACCTAACACCCATGCCGGAGTTTACGCAAGGCGTTACTTGAGCGTTGCATTGCCAACATGCATGCTCTCTGCTATACTCTAACGTCATCCTGCCCCCATCGTCTAGAGGCCTAGGACAGTGGCCTTTCAAGCCATCAACAGGGATTCGAATTCCCTTGGGGGCATTTTTCTCAATTCTCGCCGTAAATACATCCTGCATTCTTGCAGCCTATTGTTTTGTCAATTTCGCGTCATATACATCAGCAGTTCGTCCATTCCTCTTAAAAATGCAATTGTGCCGATAGCAGTGACCCCCTTATTTCATTTTTGTGGCATAAACTGAAATAATCACTGTTTTGCACCATGCCAAACATCAAGTAGACACATTTCTATCAGGCATGCTTGCCACAAAAAACTGTTGGCACAATCTATGCCGCAGGTGCGGATTCAAACTGGCTGTTATAAAGCGAGGCATATAAGCCGCCTGCACCTAGCAGTCTTTCATGATTGCCCTGCTCCACAATAGCGCCATCCTGCATTACCAATATAATATCAGCATTACGAATAGTCGACAGGCGATGGGCTATGATAAAGCTGGTACGACCGGTCATCAGTTTTTCCATTGCCTGCTGTATAAACACCTCGGTGCGCGTATCCACAGAACTAGTAGCCTCATCCAAAATCAGTATCTTGGGATTGGTTAGAAAAGCGCGGGCAATAGTGAGCAGCTGCTTTTCGCCCTGGGAAATATTATTGGCTTCCTCGTTGATGACCATGTCATAACCCTGCGGCAAAGTGCGCACAAAATGGTCTACGAAAGCAATTTTAGCCGCCTGAACCACCTGTTCATCACTTGCATCGGGCTGTCCATAGCGGATATTATCGCGAATTGTGCCATTAAACAGCCATGTGTCCTGCAACACCATACCAAACAGACGGCGCAGTTCGCCACGTTGCATGTTGCGGATATCCACACCATCCACTGTTATGCTTCCGCTTTGCACGTCATAGAAGCGCATCAACAGTTTAATAATCGTCGTTTTGCCGGCACCGGTAGTCCCGACAATAGCCACTTTCTGCCCCGGACGTACACATGCCGAGAAATCTTTGATTACCTGCTTGTCAGGCGCATAACCAAAGTTAATATCCTTAAATTCCACACTTCCATTAACCGCATCCAACGCCACAGGGGCAGCATTCTCGGGGGTTTCTTCTTCCTCATTCAGGAACTCAAAGACACGTTCGGCGGCAGCGGCGGTGGACTGCAGCACATTGGCAATCTGCGCCGACTGCACCAATGGTTGATTAAATGAGCGCACGTACTGGATAAAAGCCTGTATATCACCTACCTGAATACTGCCCCGCACCACCAAGTACCCGCCGACAATACTGACGCCCACAAAACCCAAATTCCCGATGAATGTCATTATCGGTATCATCAGACCTGACAGGAACTGTGACTTCCATGCGGCTCCATAGAGCACTTTATTAAGACCGGTGAATTTCTGCGCAGATTGTTCTTCACCGTTGTAGGCACGCACTACACTGTGCCCTCCGTACATTTCCTCCACATGACCATTGACATGTCCAAGGTATTCCTGCTGCTGCTTAAAGTAGCGCTGTGATGCCTTCACTACAACGGCCACAAGCATTAAAGCCAACGGGATAATAACCAACGCCACCAGCGTCATCAGCCAGCTTATGGAGAGCATCATAACCAGCACGCCCAGTATCATGGTCACCGATGTGATTATCTGGGTCAGGCTCTGGTTTAGCGTCTGCCCCACTGTATCGACGTCATTCGTAACACGCGACAGCACCTCGCCGTAAGTGCGCGTATCAAAATATCTTAGAGGCAATCTGTCAATCTTTCTGGAAATATCCTGCCTGAAACGATATGTGACTTTCATGGCCACACCTGTCATCAGCCAGCCTTGAATATAACTGCAAAGCGCGCTAATGAAGTACAGCGTGAGCAATATCAAAGCAATGCGCCCTATATAGCTATAATCCACAAATGCCCCGGGCACATGCATTACCTTGCCAACAATGCCCTCAAACAATTTTGTCGTGGCATTGCCCAGTATTTTCGGTCCGGCAATATTGAATGCGGTACTGGCAATGGCAAAAATAAATACAGCTATGACAGCCAGTCGATACGGGCGCATATAGCGCAGCAAATTGCGCATGGTACCCCTGAAATTCTTAGCTTTTTGTCCTCCGCGCATCATGGCGGCAGGGCCCTGTCCGCCACGTCCCATACCAAAACCACGACGGCGTGAGGAGTCTTTCGTCTGATGCACGTTCTCGGGGCTCATAAAGCCAACTCCTCTTCGGAAAGCTGTGATAGCGCCAACTCGCGATATACCTGACAGTTCTGCATCAGTTCCTTATGCGTACCAATGCCGGCAATGGCACCTTTGTCGAGCACGACAATCTGGTCAGCCTGCTTGATAGTAGAAATACGCTGCGCCACAATCAACACTGTGGCATCAGCCGTATCCTCTTTGAGTGCTTTGCGCAAGACAGCATCTGTCTTGTAGTCTATGGCAGAAAAAGTGTCATCAAAAATGTAAATTTCGGCTTTTTTAGCCAAGGCACGGGCAATAGACAGTCGCTGTTTCTGCCCGCCGGAAAAGTTGGTGGCGCCCTCCGAAACCGGTGTTTCAAAGTCCTGCTCGCAAGCCTTGATAAAATCCAGTGCCTGCGCCGTTTGTGCGGCTTTCTCAATCTCGTCCGCCGCAGCCTCCTGCGCGCCATAGCGTATATTGCTGTCAATGGTTCCGGAGAAAAGCAGGCTCTTTTGCGGCACATAACCGATTTTCTGCCGCAGGTCGCATTGTTTAACTTCGCGCACGTCCAGCCCATCAACCAGCAAAGAGCCCTCGCTCACATCATAAAAACGGGGAATAAGATTGATTAGGGTGCTCTTTCCGCTGCCTGTGCTGCCCACAAAAGCCGTGGTCTGCCCCGGGCGGGCTGAAAAGGTAATGTTTTTAAGCACGCTGCCCTCAGCACCCGGGTAGCGGAAGCACACATTTTTAAACTCAACCATACCGCGTATGTCGGCGGCATATTGCTTAGGCTGCCTGGGATCGTTTATAGTCGGCAACGTCTCAATCACCTCAGCAATACGCTCGGCAGACACAGCCGCACGCGGCAGCATGATGAAAACAATCGATACCATAAGAAATGCCATAATAATCTGCATGGCATATTGCATGAACGCCATCATATTGCCGATTTGCAGATTTCCTGCATCCACCTGATGTGCACCCACCCAAGTGATAAGAATACTTGTGCCGCTAAAGAGAAACATCATAGTCGGCATCATAAACACCATAACGCGATTGATGAATAGCGTTACTCTTGTCACGTCCCAGTTGGCACGGTCAAATTTCTGCTCTTCCTGCTTCTGTGTATTAAAAGCGCGGATGACCATCAAGCCGGTAAGTATTTCGCGCGTCACCAAATTCAGTCTATCCACGAGTTTCTGCACCAGCTTAAATCGCGGTAATGCTATGGCAAAGGCAACGCCAATCATAGCCAGCAGTGCCATTACGGCAGCGGCAATAATCCAAGACATCGATGCATCCTCATTCACGGCACGGATAATACCGCCGATACCAAGCATCGGCGCGTAGAATACGATGCGCAAAAGCATCATAAGCACAAACTGCATCTGTTGAATGTCATTGGTGGAGCGCGTAATTAGCGAGGCCGTTGAAAACTTATCAAATTCAATATTGGAAAAGCTGGTCACGCGGCGGAACAAACTCAGGCGCACGTTACGTGCAAATCCTGCTGCCACACGAGCCGCAAAGAAACCTACAGCGATGGAACAAGCAGCCCCCAGCAGTGCCAGCAGCAGCATTAGTCCGCCAATGCGCATCATATAACTCGATTGCATACCGGACAGACTGATACCAATAGCCGTGTATTCTCCGGAAAGATACGCTGTGACCGACTGCATCACCAGCAAATCGGGCATGGATGACATCTGAGCATCAGCGCCTGAAATAATACTGGCCAGACTATCTTTCGGAAGTTGTGCAATAAAAACAAATGGATCTGCATCCGCCGGCAGCGTCATACCCTCAGGCAAAAATGATGCCAACCCCTGCTGCTCCACGGCATAAGTAATAGCAATGGCACGTCTGAAAATGGCATCCAGTTCGGCCTTTTGAGCCCTGCCGGCACCATCCAACCTGTAAACCGGTTCGCTCTCCAGCACAGGATAGCTTTTTACATACTTGTTGTAGTCAGATGCGGAAAGTGCATTCCTGTCCAGCAATGTGTAAAACTGATACGCCTCCGCCCTTTCACTGTCGCTCATAAAGAGTGCAAGGCGGCTCATCTCGCTTTGGCGCACAGCGTCGGGTGCGGCGCTTTCAATGCCGTTTTGCTGCACGCCAACGTTGATAATCTTTGACATGTAGCCGGGCAGCGAAAGGTCAGTCAGCGCCTGCACAAACAACAGCACGAAAATAAGCAGTATAAAGCCTGAAAAAGGCTTGAGAAATTTAACCAGTTTGCGCATACTTTTAGTTCATTCCCTATATACAACACTCTTTGATTTTGCGGCTTTGCACTCCGGCATCGCGCCGCCTTAAAAGAAACCCTTATACTACTCTCTTCTTTTTGTTTCGTCCAACAAAACCAAGCGTTTTACTGCCCGCCGCTATCCAGGCGATTTAGAGCAGTTTCAAATGCCTCACGCAAGCTTTCAGCCTCAGTTGCAAGCTTTTCCCATTCAGCAGTCAATTCCCCGGCACGTGCTTTCAGTTCACGATGGTGCTCAATACTGCCTACCACCTCTTGCGAATCCTCATAATGCTCCGGTCGGGCGAAGCAATCCTCCATGTATTTTATCTCCGCTTCAACATTTGCCAAATCCGCCTCTAGCTTCTCAATTCGTTTGTTAAGTGGCGTGCTTTTGGCATAGTAATCATTGCGCAATTCACCGGACATAGCGCGCTTTTGGCGGGAGTTGGAGACAGATGCTGTTAGCTGCGGCGCAGAGGAAACCGCTTGAAAAGACTCTTCTGCCAACATTTCTTTGTGATACTGGTAGGTATCATAATCTCCCGGGAATACGCTTATCTGTCCACCATTGACATCAATAATTGTTGTCGCTATTTGACGGATAAGCGTGCGGTCATGGGTAATAAAGCACAGTGTTCCGCTATATGCCTCCAAAGCATCGGAGAGCATCTCCCGCGAGGCAATATCAAGGTGGTTGGTCGGCTCATCCATCAGCAAAAAATTAGCCGGTTGCGTGAGCATTTTGGCCAGAGCCAAACGTGCTTTCTCGCCGCCGGAAAGCACCGATACCTGTTTAAAAACATCGTCCCCTGAAAATAGAAACCCTCCGAGTATGGTACGCAGAGCCATATCTTCAATACCCGACGGAGCCGCCGTGCGCAACTCCGCCAACACCGTGTTGTTCGGTTCTAATAGTTCCAATTGATGCTGCGCATAGTAGGCATGTGTAACAGCATGCCCCAGTTTGCGCTCGCCGCCATCAAATGGTAGAACCCCCGCCAGTATCTTCAACAGCGTAGTCTTACCGGCCCCGTTTGGACCAACTATTGCAACGCGATCGCCTCGGCGTAACTGCAAATTCAAATCGCCATAGACCACATTTTCACCATACGACTTTTGCACGTGGCTTAACATAATTATGTCAGTGCCGGAGTGTGGCGGAGGCGGAAAATGAAAGCTTATTTTCCGCGCCAGGCGTGGCACTTCAACACGCTTAATCTTATCCAGTTTTTTAATGCGGCTCTGAACCTGTGATGCCTTGGTAGCCTTATAGCGAAAGCGGTTTATGAAATGCTCTTCCTGCCCAATTTTCAGGCTTTGACGCCTCGCTGTTGCCTCCAGTATCTCCATTTCCTGCTGTCTGGCTTCCACATAGTCATCATAGTTTCCCGTGTAAACAGACAATTTACTATGGTCTAAAGCCAAAACACGATTTACTACACGGTTTAGAAAAGCACGGTCGTGAGATGTAAGCAGTACGGCGCCCTGATATGCTTTCACATACTCTTCAAACCATATCTGCGTTTCCAAGTCAAGATGGTTCGTAGGCTCATCCAGCAGTAATAAGTCAGGATTCTGTAATAATATTTTTGCCAGTTCGGCACGCATGCGCCATCCGCCGCTGAAATCAGACATGGGTCTGTCGAAGTCCGACTCACGAAAGCCCAACCCACACAGAATTACACCTGCTTCCTGCTCCACATTATAGCCATGAGCCGCCTCAAAACGATGCTGCAAATCCCCCAGCTCCACCATCAACTGAGCCTGCGTGTCAGCATCCGGATTACCTGATAAGGCATCCTGCACAATGCCGATACGGTGCTCAAGCGTATTAACCGTAGCGGCGGCAGATGTTACCTCCGATAACAAACATTGTTGAGAACTATTGCAGCTTTCCTGTTTTAGATAACCAACCGTCAGTCCTTTGCGGCGGGTGATGCTCCCTTCATCAGACGATACTTCACCCGCAACAATCCCCAGCAGTGTACTTTTGCCGCTGCCATTGGCACCAAGCAAAGCCATGCGGTCACGCACGTCAATATTGAAAGTCACATGGCTGAAAAGCACGCGCTGCGCATAGGATTTGGATAAATTGTTTAAGCTGAGCATGTTAGGGCTATTATAAACGGCAAAGCCGGACATGGGCAAAACACCTATCCGGCTTTGTCAGTTATGCATTATTTGCTAAACTAGAATTGAACACTTATTCCGAAAAAGGCACGCCATGAAATGAGTTTCTCCCGCTGACTTCGAGTGTCAGGTACTTCCCTGCATCATTGGTTTGATACATCTCAGGTGCCGTAATAGACTTCAAAACACCTACCAGTTTTTGCATCTGCAGCGAGATATCTTCCTGCTCATGTTTGCAAATACTTGAGAATACAAAAATACCGTTGACACTTCTTGATTGGGCACACAACTCAACCAGCGTTTGGTACTCCACATTGGTTTTAAAGCCCACTATGAATTTCCATATCCCTGTACGCAGCTTATCCACTGCATCCAAACTCTGTATAGCATCGCCCAGATTATCCTGATTCACCGTTCCTTTCACCTGAATGACACAACGCACGGATTCCGGGCTGACCACTACAATATCACCTGAACTGAAAAGAGTGCCGTATTCCACCGTATTGTAGATAATAATGTCACATTCCCTGCTGGCGCGTCCGTCATCTGCCAAAACCACACCACGCCCCACCGCAAAAGATGACGATACCGACTCACGCACAGCATCACGCACAATAGCCTCATAATAATCACCTATAATACGCGGGTCTTTGAGCAGCGCGTTGATGACATCACGCTGCACCATAACCTTGTCCTGCACCTTACGATAGTATTGTTCCATGCCCATATTACTGCCTCCCGAGTCTAAGACGCTTTTCTGCTTCAATTTCTGACAGCCGCCAATCGCCCAGGCCGAAATGATGCGCCACCTCATGCAAAACCACTTCGCGAACCTTAGATTCCAGTTCGGACTCTGACGTATAAAGTGCCTCCAGCGGCTCTTTAAAAATGGTAATTTTATCCGGTGCTACCAGATTATAACCACTACCACGCACAGTGCGCGGCACGCCTTCATACAAGCCTAATACCATTCCGCCTCTGGCAACCATGCGCGCCTGTGATGGGCTGATGGCGTCCTGAACTACCACATCCACATTCTCGAGCAGTTCCTGAAACTCCTGCGGGAGTGAGGCCATTGCCGCTGTCACCAGACTTTCAAAGCGCTCCAGTTCCATTAGGGTATTATAGAACAAATCATAGGGCATAACACGCCCGTCCGCATCACACGCAGGGCGACACCGAAAAACTCTAGAGGCGCTTTTCAAAAATGAGCAGGTGATCCCCAGGCGCATAAAAGTCTACAATGCGCGTAATGCGCTTGTACTCATTCCTGCGATAAAATCGCCGTGTGCTCAAATAGTTCGGCTTGCTGGACGTTTCAACCAATACCAGTTTGCCGCCGGCTCGGCTGATTGATTCTTCGGCTTTTCTGAGCAAAGCTTCCCCAATACCCTGTCCGCGTTTTTCTTTCGTCACTGCCATCCAATAAATATCCCATGTGTACCTAGTGAGAGGTGTCTGCCCAAAACACACATAGCCCGCAACAGATGATTTTATTACAGCGACCGTAATTATGTAATACCTGTCTGGGTTATCCAGATAGGCATCAATTACCTCTTCTGCCACCGGTATCTCCTCCGGCTCAAACTCAGAAGTGTCCCTTAACAATGCCATAAGCTGCGGCTTGTCGCGAGAAATCATTGGCCGCAGTTTGAATTCCATACTACTCCCTATCAAATGCCAGCTGAATAATACGATCCACAAACTGCGGATATGTTAGCCCAATAGCCGACGCTTGGCGTACTGCTCCGGAGGTTAGGGAAATATCAGGGTTTGGATTGACCTCCAGCACACTGGCCTTCCCGTTACTATCAAGCCGCATATCCACGCGGGCATAACCCCGGCAATCCAGCAAGCGATAAGCCGAAATGGAAACATCCGCAACATGAGCCCACAGCGCATCATCTATCTGAGCC
>WRHS01000042.1 GCA_009783135.1 Dehalococcoidia bacterium | reverse complement strand
ATTCCGGGGTATAATGGCTCTCAAATGTGGTTGGAATGAGTTTTTGGATAACTCAGCAACTGCGGTGTGGCTTTTGACTGCTTTAATCTGCGGTTACTTAACTCCTGATGACGAAAACTCTGCAACACGTTTGATTGATATTTCCTATGAAAGGTGAACTCAACGGATTTCGGAGCCGACGCATTGATGATGCTAACCGCTTTGTTTACTGAATAAAAAGCGATACACTCGAAATTCTGTCATGCAAAGGGCATTACGACTAAAAATTACGCCGACCCCACGGCAGTGCTTATTTTGCTGCGTCGCTTACGGATTGAATGAAAAACTCAAGGCTGCGTTTGCCAGTCTTTTCAGCCTCCTCAGGGAAAAAACAGGCGGGAATGCCGCCTTTTGTACGGTGATATATTACACACGAGCAACATTTGCCCCATTTGTCGCAGTCCTTTGAAGAACATTTGCAAAGGTTTTCATTGCCCAAGTTTTTTGAACGTTCACATGCTCCCATGGCGCCCTCCTCAACACATTATGCGGATTTACTCAATACACTAATCATGACAATTCGCTACATGTTATACTGTGCACATCTTTAATATAACCGATATTGAAAGTGTAAATCAACGCCACTCTCTGAAGGTGAAGATACACAATATCGCGCTCGCTTAAGGGGAAAAGCTTGCTTGTTGCGCTTAAAATAAAGTCGTTTGGTATCATTGACGAACTCGCATGGCAGCCGTGTGAGGGCTTCAATGTTATCACCGGAGAAACCGGCGCCGGCAAGTCGCTGGTAATTGATGCCGTGGAGGCACTGCTATCCGGCAAGCTTGATGATGAAAACATCCGCTTTGGAGATGATTCATCCCGTGTAGAGGCTGTCTTTTCACTGCCTGATAATTCGCTACTGCCGCACCTGCATGTTTTGCTTGAGCAAAATGGAGTGGCGTCTGATGACGATGTTTTGCTGATGAGTTGCGAGTTTCGGCGGCAGGGCCGGACTGTAATGCGCATAAATGGTAGCGCAGTTACCCGTGCGCTCCTGCGCGAAATAAGCGCGTTGCTGCTCGACGTGCATGCGCAGAGCCAGCACCTTTCATTGTTTGATAAGAGGCAGCACTTAAGCTTCTTGGATGCTTATGCCGATGTGGCGGCCCAACGTGGCATTTTTGCTGAGAATGCAACGCGTCTATACCTCTTACAGGATGAGTTGTTAAAACTTCGCCGCGCTGAGACTGAAAGTGTGCATCGTCAGGAGATATTACGCTATCAGCATGATGAAATTTGCCGTGCCAAACTAAAAGACGGCGAAGAAGAGGTTCTGGAGCAGCAGCGTCGCGTGATGGCGTCATGTGAAAAGCTAAAGGCTTTGGCATATGATGCATATCAGGCACTTAACGGCGAGGACGAATCGGTTGCCCTTTCACGCATCAATGAAGCCATGCGTGCAATGAATGGCTTGGTGGCATTGGACCCATCGCTTAAGCCGCATGCTGATGCGCTAATGACCGCAGCAACCTGCATGGAAGAAGTATCCCGGGAGATACGCTCATATGAGGAGAGGCTTGAGTACGACCCGGCTCAGCTTGAGGAAATTGAAAGCAGACTTGAACTGATACACACACTGAAAAAAAAATACGGCGCATCAGTTGCTCACATTCTGCAAAAGCAGCGAGAAATTGAAGAGGAGTTAGCCACGCTTGATTCCGCAGGCGAAGAGACGATACTTTTGGAAAACGACATAACAAAAACAAAGACTGAGATGGGGCAACAAGCACAGATGTTGTCGCAGAAACGCCTGCAGGCCGCTGACTGCTTTGAGAAAGCGGTAGAGAAAGAACTATCTGATTTGGGCATGCAACACGTGCGTTTCAGGGTGCAAATAACACAAAAAGAAATTGCCGGTGGTATTCCGTATGGTGATAAGATGGTGGCTTTCGCCAAAGATGGCGCCGATGAGGTGCAGTTTATGGCATCAACAAACCCGGGAGAGCCGCTCAAACCATTGGCTGATATTGCCTCCACCGGCGAGGTGTCGCGCTTTACTCTTGCACTCAAGGTGGCATTGGCACAGGCTGATGCTACTCCCGTGCTTGTCTTTGACGAAATAGATATCGGCGTAGGCGGACGCTCCGGCGATGTCATTGGCAAAAAGCTATGGCAGCTGGCACGGCATCATCAGGTTGTTTGTATAACACACCTGCCTCAGATTGCAGTCTATGCCGCATCTCATTTCAGTGTGAGTAAAGCTGAGTCGCACCAGCGCACCACTAGTTCTATTGATGTATTGGATGCCAGTGCCCGCATAGATGAACTGGCAGCTATGCTTGGCGGAGTTGAGGCTGGCAGTTCGGCACATATGGGTGCATCTGAGTTGCTGAAAAACGCGTCTGCTTGGATAGAAACACAGAAATAGAAGAGTTTTTTCACAAAATGAGGCGGATGGACATGGGTACAAGTGTTGCATATGTGCCGGTGCGCTTTTATAATGTGCGAGGAAGTAATTCTTCTGGAAGGTGCGATTGATGTCTGAAATGTCCGCTAATACTGCCCGGGTGCTGGTTGTTGAGGATGACCAAACGCTTTCCGGTGTGCTGAAATACAATCTTTCCAAAGAGGGTTATACCGTACTTAGTGCAGCCGATGGCGCAAAAGCACTTGAGGTTGCGCGTGAGGAAAACCCCGATATCATTTTGCTGGACCTGATGTTGCCCAAACTGGATGGTTTGGACGTCTGCCGCATACTGCGTAAAGAGAGCAATGTTCCTATCCTTATGCTTACAGCTAAAAGCGAAGAGGTGGATCGTGTGGTAGGGTTGGAACTCGGAGCCGACGACTACATATCCAAGCCTTTCGGTGTTCGTGAGTTGATGGCGCGTGTTAAGGCAATGCTCAGGCGCTGTCAGATGAAACTGGATGCGTCAATTACCGAAGAGCAACCCTCGGTACTGCGCTCTGGCAGCATAGAGATGGATCTTGCACGCCACGCATCCACGCTGGAAAGTCGTCCGCTGGAATTGACGCCGAAAGAATTTGAATTACTTGCATTTTTAATCCGCAATAGCGGACGTGTTTTCAAACGCGAGCAGTTGCTTGATAGAGTATGGGGTTATGACTATGCTGGTGATACGCGCACAGTTGACGTGCATATCAGCTGGTTGCGCCAGAAAATTGAAGCTGACCCGCAACATCCGCACCGCCTGATAACACTTAGGGGTGTGGGATATAAGTTTGAATAATTCGGTGTATTATTGCGCATAATAAGGTGATAATATGGAGTTTAAAGATTATTTATCAAAGGTTGCGGACCATTTTGCACACAGGAATGAAATAACGCTAGGTCGCTTTACGGCTACGCAATTTTATGAGGAAAAATTTGAGATCAAGTGGCTAGCCTCAAAGCTTAAGATGTATTCTTTCCTCTCATATTTACCCCAAATAACCAAGCCTGACATAGTAGAATTCTCAAAAGAGTGTCTTTCAAGAGCGCTTACCGTATATAAGGGTATACCGCGAGGTCTTCAAAGCGGAGTGGGAAGTTTTGGTGTGTTGGCTTCTGAGAATATTGATGCTGAAGCCATCGCTTATGCGAAGGCAAGACCCCCAAAACACTGGGCCGCTTTTGAAATGCCCATTATATATGACCTCGCAAAAAATAGCCTGTATTATTATGAGAAAACACCACTGTGGGGTGCTATGTACGCTAAATTTATTAGAGAGTATACCAAAGCAAACTTCAGTTAATGGTTCGTTGAATCTTTAACAAGGAATTCAATTTTTCCGCTTGCAGTGCACCTAACGACGATAAAAGGATCTAGGAACAAGTTTGAATAAAATAACATCGCTATGGTTGCGCTTGCGTTTGTGGCTGGGACGCATGTTCAAATGGCGCTTGGGACTACTGTCAGGAAGTGCTTTGTCTGAGATGAGTTTGCGCATGCAAGCTATGGAGTGCGGAGAATATGACCAGCACATTAGCTATCAGGCGCATGGCGCAACCAAAGAGTTGGTATCTGCCTTTAATGCTATGGCGGAATCGGTGAGTTTGGTAATTGCTGATGCCACTGCTGACCGAGACCGCTTTTCCATTGTCTTATCGTGTATGGCGGACGGCATCATAGTTGTAGACCGTGATGCGCGCATTAATCTTATCAACACAGCGGCTCAGCGTATTTTCAGGCTTAATGAGGCAGAAGCAGTGGGGCGCTCTTTTATTGAGGCTACGCATAACGCGGATGTGTTTGCCCTTTTGCGCTCATGCTTAGAAAGCGGCAAACAACAGTCTCGCATTGTGGAGGCAAGTTCAAGTCGCTTGTATCTTGGGGTGGTGGTCACACCACTGCAAAAAAACCATGGCTGTATCTTGCTGGTACAGGATCTGACAGAGGTTCGTCGTTTGGAGTCGGTGCGTCGCGATTTTGTGGCAAACGTTTCGCATGAATTGCGCACCCCAATCGCCTCCCTGAAAGCTATCTCCGAAACACTTAATGACGGGGCTATGGAAGACCTGTCTGTGGCACACGATTTTCTGCAGCTTATTGAGGTTGAGGTGGATAAGCTGGCGCAGATGATCAATGAACTGGGGGAACTTTCAAATATTGAAAGTGGTGCTGTTACTCTGGTGAAAACCTCGTCTGATATCAAATTGCTTGCAAATAGTGTTGCCGAAAGACTGCGCACGCAGCTTAACCGCAGCGAGATTAACATATCAATTGAGGTACCTGATTCCTTTCCATCTGTTATGCTGGACTACGACAGGATTGAGCGAGTGCTGGTCAACCTGGTGCATAATTCAATGAAGTTCACACCTGCCGGCGGGCAAATAATCATTACTGCAACACGGGAAAAAGGCAAAGTGGTGATTTCGGTGGCAGATAGCGGTGCTGGTATTGAGCCGGCTGATTTGCCCCACATTTTTGAGAGATTTTTCAAAGCGGATAAAGCGCACTCCGGTGGTGGTACGGGGCTGGGGTTGGCTATAGCACGTCACACTGTAGAGGCACACGGCGGGCGTATTTGGGCTGAAAGCGTATTTGGACAAGGTACAACCGTCCATTTTAGCCTGCCTGCTGACACGGAATAAATCCCCAGTCTTATTTACATGTTCGGTCATATCGGCTACATGTATGCGCAGATTGTATGCTGCACCCTTTGATGTGTTACCAGAGTACAGGCAATTTTCCACTACTACAAGCTAAACCAAACATCCATGTCAATAAATCCAAATTTTACATTTAATTAACATTGCCTTAAGCAAGACTTAATCTGAGTTGGTTATCATGTTCACAATCATTAAGTTCAGGCTTGATATTAGAACAAAATAAGATATAGGAGGAAAATTGAAGTAGATATTTTTGCTTGCCCCATTTTCTTAAATGCCAGTTTTAACATTCTCTTAACATTGTTTTAACACTATGTTAATTTTCAAAGAGTAATATGACGGCATATAAGAGGAGATAATCGTTTTTGTGAAATCAAACGACTTGAATATTGAGGAAACATAAAGGGAAAAAACATGAAAAAACTATTTACAATATTCTCTATGGCAGCTGCCTTAGTTCTTGTTTTGGCTGCTGCAAGCGGATGCACTGCAAAATTTGATGCATCAAAAAACATTGCAGTTGTAGCACGTGAGGATGGAAGCGGCACGAAATCTGCTTTCATGGAACTTATCGGTCTTAAGGGCAAGGCAGATCCCAGCGGCATTATAATTCAGACAGGATCGGCTGGTGTTTTGGCTGAGGGAAAAAGTAATCCTGTTTCTATTGCCTATGAAAGCCTTGGATATGTCACAGGTGATGTGAAAATACTTAAGGTTGATGGTGTTGAGGCAACGGTTTCTAACATCAAAAACGGAACATATAAAATATCCCGTCCATTGTCGGTAATCTATAAGGAAACAACTCTCAATAGCGATATCAATCAGGCTTTCTTGGACTTTCTTAAATCAAGTAACGCTCAAACAATTATCGAAAGTGAGGGGTTTGTTTCCATTGTTGATGCTGCTTCAGCCTACGTGCCCAATGCAGCGCTCTCTGGCAAAATCACTGTTGGCGGTTCTACGTCTTTGGGGGATTTCCTGATGCCCGCTTTGAAAACAGAGTTTAAAAATCTGCAACCAAATATTGAAATTGAAATCTCTGGTGGTGGTAGCGGAACTGGCTATGAAAGTGCTGAAAATGGTCTGTTTAACTTTGGAATGATCAGTGAAGAATTCAATGTTACTAAAGCTTCTTCTTGTGTGGCATATACCGTATGCAAAGACGGTATCGCTGTAATTGTTAACAAGTCTAATCCGTTGGAAACAATTACAATAAGTGAACTTAAGAGCATTTATGACAAAGATGCTGGGGCTAATGCTATAAAAAAGTGGGACGTTCTGGTTAAGTAGCCGACTAAGTGGGCAGGAGATTTTAATAATCTCCTGCCCACCATTATTTTATGGGGTTGACGGTATGAATCGTACTCATCAGTTAATTAGGTTGAGGGACCGTGCAATGCGCGGCGTCTTTTTGTTTTGTGCCGTCTTTTCGTTGCTTGCGCTTGGATGTATCTGTGTTTTTCTTTTCATAAACGGCGTGCCTTTTATCGGCAAAGTCGGCTTGGACAACTTTTTCGGCATGCAGTGGAACCTGCATGAAGCATCCTATGGCATCCTGTCCATGATTGTGGCATCTCTTTACGTCACTGCGCTGGCAATGATTATCGGTGTATCCTTAGGATTGTTTACAGCTGTTGCGTTATACAAGTTCTGTCCTCCAAAAATGGTAGCTGTTATAAGACAGTTAATTAACCTGTTGGCGGGTATACCATCGGTTATATATGGTCTGTTTGGTCTAATCATTATTGTGCCGTTATTGCGTGATTATGTATCGCCAAATGGTGTCGGATACGGCATCCTCGCTGCCAGCATTGTCTTGTCCGTAATGGTGTTACCGACTTTGGTTGGCGTTAGCCTTGATGCCTTAAATGCAGTTCCCAAGAATTATTATGAAGGGGCGCTGGCACTTGGTGCCACCAAAGAACAGAGTGTGTTCCGTATCATGCTTCCGGCAGCCAAAAGTGGAATAATGGCTGCGGTGGTGTTGTCAATCGGGCGTGCTATTGGGGAAACTATGGCGGTAATTATGGTAATCGGCGGGTCTCCAACCATACCGACCAGCCTTTTCCAGTCAACAAGAACGCTTACTGCCAACATTGCCATGGGAGCAACCGAACTTACAGGGGATCCCAAAACTGCCCTTATTGCCACCGGTGTTGTGCTGTTCTTCTTTACACTGTTGCTGAATGTCAGTTTTTCATTGCTTAAAGGGGGCGAAAAACGTGAAAACAAACGCGCACAAAAGACAGGTTCTTAAGTACGTTGTCTGTAAACTCATTGCACAAGCAGCGTTATTCGTAAGTCTTGTCGCTCTAGTCATTGTCATGGTGTTTGTTCTTTTGCGTGGCGTACCGCATATTAACATGCAGTTTTTATTTGGTGAGTATTCCATTCGAGCCCCTTCAATAAAGCCTGCCCTTATGGGAACGCTGTACCTAATAGTAATTTCATTGGTTGTTGCAGCTCCCATTGGAATAGGGAGTGCCATTTTTCTTGCTGAGTACACAAACTCTAAGAGCCGGCTGGTTCGCCTTATCCGAATTGCTGTGGAGACATTAGCCGGAATACCATCCATTGTTTACGGCATTTTTGGTTATCTTGTGTTTGTTGTCGCACTGGGCTTTGGCTACTCGTTTATTGGCGGCGGACTTACGCTGGCTATTATGATACTGCCGGTCATTGTCCGCTCAACCGAGGAAAGCCTTCTCGCAGTGCCTCGCTCACTTAGAGAGGGAAGTTTTGCCCTCGGCTCATCAAAGGTACGAACAATTTTTTCGGTTGTTTTGCCATGCGCAGCAAACGGCATTGTGACTTCGCTGATTTTGGCTGTCGGGCGCGTGGTGTCTGAAAGTGCTGTTTTAATTTTAACTATTGGCATGGTTGTAGACATAGTCCCCAAGAACTTTACCTCCGCCGGAACAAGCCTGGCGCTTGCTGTTTATGGTTTCTCTCAACGCTACCCTGAACAGGCAGCAGCTACAGGTGCAGTGCTCCTTGTTTTGGTGGTTGCGATTAATATTCTGGCAACATTATTGGGCAAAGTATTCGGTAAGGGAGAACTGGTGGATGGATAGTAAATTTAATATAACCGTGCGCAATTGTGACTTGTACTACGGCGATGCACATGCCTTGAAAAATGTTAACATTGATGTTGAAGAGAGTGAGGTTACGGCCCTTATTGGTCCTTCGGGTTGCGGTAAATCGACATTTCTAAGGATGCTCAATCGCATGAATGACCTTGTTGAGGACTGCCGTATTACAGGTGAGATTAAGATTGGGGAACAGAATATTTATGATAAAGGGACGGACGTTGCATTGCTGCGCAAAAACGTCGGCATGGTTTTTCAAAAACCTAATCCTTTCCCTATGAGCGTATATGACAACATCGCTTTTGCCCCGCGTACATTTGGCGTGTGGAGAAGATCAAAGCTCGACAACATTGTCGAAAGTTCATTGAGGCAGGCAGGCTTGTGGGATGAGGCGAAGGATCGCCTGCGCAAAAATGCCATGGGCTTATCCGGCGGGCAGCAGCAACGACTGTGCATTGCACGTGCTCTTGCGGCTGACCCAAAAATACTGCTTATGGATGAGCCGACAAGCGCACTTGACCCTATTTCCACCGGCATTATCGAGGATCTGATTAATGAACTCAAGGCGAATTATACAATTGTTATCGTCACGCATAACATGCAACAGGCAACACGTATATCGGATAAAACCGCCGTATTCCTTTTGGGGGAAATCATTGAATTTGGCAAGACCGAGAGTGTTTTTACCAATCCGAAAGACAAACGCACCGAAAATTATATTACAGGGCGATTTGGTTAGTGGAGTAGCATATGTCAAGACTTAACTTTGATAAACGACTGCAGAACCTGCAAAATGAGCTGCTTGTGA
Source organism: Dehalococcoidia bacterium (assembly GCA_009783135.1). GTDB lineage: Bacteria > Chloroflexota > Dehalococcoidia > Dehalococcoidales > UBA1222 > WRNG01. Next base: position 1,632 of record WRHS01000042.1, on the reverse strand, counting down.
TGGGCAGCATGGTAGAGGAGGCTATTAGCCGTTCTACAGACGCTCTTAAAAGCCGCAATTTGGCGCTGGCGCGGCAGGTGATTGAAGATGATAAAAAAATCAACCAAAAGCGCTATGACATCGAGGAAATGTGCGTCAAACTGATTGCAACACAGCAGCCTCTTGCGAGTGACCTGCGTACCATTATCGCCGTGTTGAATATGGTTGTAGACCTTGAGCGCATTGGGGATTATGCCGAGGGCAATGCAGATATTGCCATTATAATCGGGGATGAGCCGCCGTTAAAACCGCTTATTGACATTCCACGTATGGCAGATAAAGCCAGCGAGATGTTGCACACTACACTGGATGCTTTCGTAAGGCGCGATGCTGATACGGCACGCAAGGTTATTGCCGAGGATACTGTTGTTGATAATCTATACAATCAAATTTTCCGTGAGTTAATCACGTATATGGCAGCTGATCTTTCCACAATCAACCGTGCTATGCGTTTGATCTGGGTGGCGCACAATTTGGAGCGCTGTGCAGATCGTGTGACCAATATATGCGAGCGCATAGTATTCATTGTGACGGGTAAAGTGGAAGAGGTTAGCGTCGCCAAACGTTAGTTAGAGCTTTGGTTGCCGGCTGCCAATAGTTGACAGCTGTTATTGTTGCCTAGTCCAATTCGGACTTCGGTAAGACGTGCTTGCCCGGGTGCATTTTTTCGTAGGCATCTTCGTAGGCTGCAAAAGCGTTGCTTCCGCCCATTGAGCGCAAAATACGCGCCCTCTCGGCAATTGGAGGATGGGTACTCATCCAGCTGGTTACGGCACTGCGTTTGGCAAATGGATTGATGAAATACATGGGTGCTGTTGCCTTATTGGCAGCTTTTACCTGTGTCGTTGAATTACCAAGCTTCTCCAAAGCGGATGCCAGCCCTTCGGGATAACGGGTGTATAGTGCAGCGGAGGCATCGGCAAGATACTCGCGCTTGCGTGAGATAGCGAAATAAATCAGCTGCGCGAATAACGGGGCGAGAATCATAAGCACCAACCCTGCAATCATGAATACAATCTGCAATCCGCCTGAGTTGCGGTTGCCTGAGCGCCGGCCGCCACCCCAGAACATAACGCGCGTGGCGTACCACGATATGATGACAATAGCCCCCAGCATTATTGAACTTATGGTCATCAGCAGCACGTCTCGGTTTTTGATGTGGCTGATTTCGTGTGCTACCACACCCTGCAATTCGTCACGGTTAAGCGCTGCCCGCAAACCTGAGGTTACGGTGACGGCAGCCTTGTTCGGGTTGCGTCCGGTGGCAAATGCGTTTAGTGCATTGTCATTGACAATATAAACGTCCGGCATCTTTGGCAGACCGGAGGCAATGGTCATTTCCTCGACTATGTTGTAAAGCTGCGGGTCATCATTTTTTGATATTTTGCGCGCTCCGGAAATGCCTAGCAGTATGCTATCACCCTGAAAGACGGCGACCAGGCTCATTACAGCCCAAATGACGGCGGCAATAACTAGCCCTCCAATTACGCTGTCAAGAAAGAAAATCCCGACCAAATAACCTATGCCAAGCAACAACAGGCACATAAAAATGACCAGCACTGCCGAGCGCAAGCGGTTGGATTTAATCTGTTC
>WRHS01000041.1 GCA_009783135.1 Dehalococcoidia bacterium | reverse complement strand
ATGAAACCAGCATCGCCATACCTCACATCATCATCTTCCCGATAGCAGTTATGTGCTTGAGTGATGTCGTGTTCATTGGCCGCAGTATATGTGGTATTCACCACTGCTCCACTACCGGCATCTGCACCAATATGAGCTTTCATGCCAAAGTGGTAGTTCTTACCTTTCTTGGTGGAGGCCATCTCAGGGTCACGGGTCTTGGTACTGTTACGGGCAGAACTCGGCGCCTGTATGATGGTGGCATCGGTAATAGTGCCGCCGTGCATAATCAGACCATTCGACGAGCGTCATACTCAATATCTGATAGACATGCTTGGATTTGCATTTTTGCTCACCATCCTTTCATGCCTAATTATACTTTCTTCTGAGCTATTTTGATAGTTAATCTGTGGTTACTTAAGAAAGTGAATCTGTTAATGCAGGATATTATGCGCAACGGCTGTATTGGGATTGGTAAACCAGAACCGTTGTCTTGTGATTGCAATGGGTTTTGAAGCAGGCATTTTGATGATACAGACCGTATTGTGTATCGTATCCAAGACGATAGAATTGAAATAATCCAATGCAAAGGGCATTATGACGATAAGTGATAGAGGTAGCGTTGTGCCGGGTGGTATGGTACCTTGAGTTTGAGGTCATATTTCAACCTGAAGCAAGCAAAGCGGTGGATAAAATGCAATATCCACTGTTTTGCTTGCTTCGAATGCAAATAATAGCTGTTATGCCTTGCGGTTAGAGTAAGGATTCTACTTTGCTCTGCAGTGCCGATTCCGGTAGCGCCCCGATAGCGGTATCGACAACCTCTCCGTTCTTAAGGAAAATCATGTTTGGAATGGACATAACGTGGTATTTTGCTGGGACAGTCTTATTCTCATCAACATTCATACGGCAGAATTTTACTTTGCCGTCGTATTTTTCGGATAGTTTGGTAAGAATTGGCTCAACCATGCGGCATGGCCCACACCAAAGTGCCCACATGTCAATGAGAACCGGCAGGTCTGACTTGATAACTTCACTATCGAAAGTGACATCTGTAACATCAATTAACACTTTAGTTCCTCCTCCAAATTCAAATCCTTGCTTATGGTATAGATTTGCTTTTGAAGTGTCAACGCTGTATGACATAAATGGAAATGGTTTTATGTGCCCTCTTAGTGCTCCTTTTGTGCCTAATTCTAATCTCTGTTAGCTTCCAATTCAATGATTAATACTAATTAGCCTTCCAGCCATGCGTGGGAATAAAGTGCTTCTCCATTCAGCACTCTGGCTGTTTTAACGTATTTGACCTCTTCTTCGCTGAGTGATTTTATATCAATATCTTCGTCGTCCAGCGCCTGATGGATTAGATTAACCAGTTCTGTCCGTTCCTCGCAGTTGAGGAGTGGTAGTTCTGTGTCCTGAGCGTCTGCAATAACGGAGTAAATCCCTGCGCGCTTGAGCATGACCATAAATACGCGGTTGAGATATGGCCTGAGCGGAGTTGGGGTGCTGTTAGAAACATTGGACAGCCCCACGATTGATTTACATCCCGGGGCTATTTCCGGCAGCATCTGCAGAAATTCCAAGCAGCTTTTTATTTTGGAGATATCGCCTGATATTGGTGTGGCGATGGGGTCGAGCCATATATTCTCATTGGATACGCCGGCTTCGTTGGCTTTGAATACCAAATCCACTGCCAGCAGACAGCGTTCGTTAACGTCTCGCGGCATACCATCGGCGCTCCAAAGCAGCCCTATCATTTCAGCGTTGTAACGTGAAACTAGCGGCAGTATATGCTCCAAACGTTCCGGCTGTAGCGAAACTGAGTTAATCAGGGCTCTTCTTTGGCATAGCTTCAGCCCAGCCTCAATTGCTTCAGGATTGGTGGTATCAAGTGACAGCGGCAAATCACTTACCTGTTGCACTGTTTGCACCAGCCACGGCATCATTTCCGCGCCCAGCTTTTTCGCAGGGCCTATATTGAGGTCGATGTAATGCATGCCCGCTTGTTGCGCAACTTTGGCCATGTTTTGTATGGGCTGAGTTTGGCGCTCCTTCATGGCGAGCCCAAGCGTCTGCGACATGACGTTGATATTCTCAGCGATTAGAATCATTTGTGCCTGTCCTGAGGATTAGGCGCGCCAGTTTTTGAGGAAAGCCGGTATGTGGGCTCCTTCACGCGGTCCAACCACTATCTCCCAGCCGGGTAGTTCTTCTTCCAGCCCGCCGCTTTCGGATGCTATGTAGCCCGGGATAATCAGTGTGCGGTGTTTTATTCTGTTTTCAATGCCGCTTTTCTTTACCATGGCGGCAATATTATCGGCTCCGAATTTGCCTGCAGCCCAAGCCGTCATTACGGAAAGCCCTTCGGTATCCTTTACCAGCAGGTAGCCCGGCACGCGTGAGTTTTCTATTTCGCTTGAAACTATAAAGTAGGTTAGCGAAAAGTTGGCTGTAATCAAAACTGGTGAGTTTTCATCCGGTTTGCCGATATCGTAAATGGCTTCGGTTGTTGCCAGCGGACGCTGCGGGTCGGAGTACAAATTCAGCCGCAGCACCAGCAACGGATAAAGAGTTTCTCCACGAAAATCAGATAATATGATGATGCCGCCGTACTTGGCGATGAATGTAGCGGCCACGAGAGCTTCTTTAAGCGGATTCTCGGCCATGCAAAAGGCTGGTATGATACTCGGGAAGCCAAGTGGGCGGAATTTGTGATTCAGCGCCAGTCTGCGCAGCATCACCTGATCATGCAGTGCCTGTTTGGTATTGCGCGCACCAGTGTCAAGCACGATATCCTTGACCCCCAGTTGCCCCAGTTTTTCACTGAGCGCGGCAAGGGCTTGCAGCCCATCGGCACGTGCTACCACCGGGCAGCCATACTCTTTTGAAAGTGCCGCCATCAGCTCGGCATTATCCGTTGTGGCACCATAAAGTAGCGGATTTCTTTCTGCGCAGATGCTCAGGGCAGATGCCATAATATCCGAATTGTCGGTCATAAGGATAATTCCGGCAAGGCTTTCTTTTTGCACGCGTTGCACCAGCGCTGTGAAAGTATTGCGGTCCTGCGAATCACACCTTAGCGCCAGCAGTTCCGGTTGCAGCTTAAATCCTATGCGCGTATATGACAGTTCCTGAAAGCGCTTGAGCCTTTCTCCAACCTCGGCATCTGTCATCCTGTCTGAGACAAGCATTGCCAGCCCTGTCGGGTTTTCAAAGCGCTTTTCATGGCGGAACATCACGGTTTCCCCGCCGATTTTAAGCGCGCGTTCGCCGCACCCTAAAGTTAACGGGCGAATTGGCGGGGCAGAGGCAGCTTCCAGTTTGGCTTTGGATTCTTCCGATACCAGAGGACAGGCCGACAACTCAGCCTTGCCTGTGGCTAAGCTCATGGCGAAAGCCAGACACGTTGGCACGCCGCATTTGCCGCAGTTGGTTTTGGGCAGCATCTTAAAAATTTCGATTCCTGATAAAGCCATGTACCTATCCGCCGTTATTTAATTACGAAATTGAAAGGAACATTGTACCCTATTTACATCAATGGTTCCATTGTGAGCGCCGGATGCTCTTTTTGTGTCAGAAAAGGAAGGACTTCCTCTTCGGTAATACCGATGCTTTCGTCGGCTATGCGCTCCAACAAATCAGGCATGCCTATTTCTTTTGCGCGGGCGTTGAACCTGTCGCGTATTTCATCCTTTAGCATTTTTGGCATCCAGACCACCCGTTTGATGCCGCCCTCGGCGGATAGGAATTTACGCTGAGCTATGTTGAACTTGCTGTGCCCAATAAATCCAGGTGTGCTGCTGCCTCCGCCTATTGTGCTGGCTAGAGTGGTGAACTTCATGCCGCAGGGCGTCATACCGGTAAAATCGCGGTTAACGATCATAATTCCGTTGCATAGAGGCTGTATTGCCGCAATGCACTCCATGCAGCCGCAGGCAGTTGCCGGATCTGTGATAATGCTGTATGAGTTGAAAGAGTTTGTGTTTCCGCGGGATGCTTTCAAAACGAAGTCGTTAACTCCCTGCCATTGCCCCAGCCGCGTATCCAGCTGACTTCCTTTAGCTACAGGTTGGTTTGGTCCGTTTGGGTTTATTTCATGCGATGCCTTGCAGTCCATCCAGTTATACGAGCCGCATAGTCCGGCGCGCTCAGGTGAAATAATGCACACGTGGTTGGGTGCGAATGATTGACAAAGCGTGCATGAATAATATGTATCGGTGCTTTCATCGGTCATACCATCAATTCTGGGGTCGCGCACGGCATAGACCTCCCGTGCCTGTGCCACCATAAGGTTTACGTCCTCTGCGTTGGTATAAATCCTAACCTGCAACTTGTCCACGATGCGCTCAAAGTCCTGATGCAGCTTGGCATGTAATATTACTCCTAAATGGCGCAGTGTGAAGCCTTTTTCAACGGCTTTTTTGCTTATTCGCAACCAGCCTATGTCGCGTTGTCCCAGATGCATAACGCCCTGAGCGTAGTTCAGCAGGTGATGTATCTGCCGTTCCAAAATGGGCTCATAGTCTTCCTGCATTTGACGCCCTGCCACTTCTACAACGATGGCCATGGGCAATTTGGTACCAGCTGGTACGTCTGACAGATCAGGTCCGATTACCTCAACTTTCCCATCTTCCAGCTCATCCGTTCTTTTGGAAAGGCACAATTCCACCATTTGGGTGCGTCCGCCGCCGCATTCCAGATAGATATCATCGCCGCGAATGCGCTCGCCCTCATAAGCCGGACCGTAGGCTACCGGTATGGGTATACTGGTGACATTTACCTTAAGTCCGCGCACGTCCAGTGCCCGTGATACAATTTTATCGTGCGGCACATTTGCCACGACGATATCGTTTTCGCCCGCGCCGGTTGCCAGTATTTCGGGAATGTTGCTGTCTGAGATGATAGGGAAGCCGAAGTTGATTGCTCCGGCGGCGTTGGCGTACCATTCATCGCTTACCTCTCCCAAAGGCATGGCGAAAGCGAAGATGCGTTCTTTGTTATAAAGCATGTTGGCAGGTCCGTCGCCTGGCTTAATTCCGCCGAGTGACATAGCTACGCGTACGGCGAATCCTATGGCGAAAACAGTAGACGATATATCCTGCCCGAAAGGCACAAGCCGTGAGGACCATCCTACCTGTACTCCAGCTTGATTTAATTGCTCGGAAAAGCTTATGTCGTGGTTTTGTCCGCACATGAAGATATACAGGTTTCTCTGCTGCAGTTCGGCTGCGATGGCGGAGGCGGTTTCCTTATCCGGTGCAGCCCCCAGAATTGTGGCAAAACCTGGTGCGCTGCCGTCAACGAATTCCACGCCGCGCCGGCGCAAAATAACATCGTCTGCGGCACCCAGCCACAGATTGCCGCCGGTTGGGTCTTCTGTTTTGGTGTATAAGTTCGGTGTTGTGACGTAGCGCAGTGCCTCAATGATTTCCTCGGCGAAAAGAGTGGCCATGCCGGCATCCAATGCCTGCGGGATGCCATAAGCCGAGCCTGCCGCATTCTCAATGGGTGGTAATAAGCGCCTGCAGTGTTGCAGTACCTGTGCTATATCGCCCAGACTTTTCACCTGCAGCCCAAATATGGCGTAAACGATGGGCAGGTAATATGCCGTATTCGGGAATCCTACAGTTTGACCTGCTCCCCATTTGGACAAGACAACGGAGTATTCTTTTTCGGCCCGCTCTACGATGCTGCGCGCTCCTCGAATGGCGCCGTTTACAATAAGTTCAGACATTTAAGCAACTCTCACAAATGTTATTATAAAGCGGCAGATGCGTTAAGACATCTCGCCAATCATATCACGCACTAAACTTACGGCGTTCGGGTGGCGCATGATAGCGACGTCGCCGCCTGCCATTAATAGTACCCATGCGGCCATGGCCTCCAGCAGTATGCCACGCTTGGTCGCCTCGCCAAGTTTTATATCATCCGATGGACCGGCTTCTTTGCTCTTCCAAGCCTCGCGGGCTATGTTCAATATGATAGGGCAGGACAGTTTTTCATCCTGCTGCGTGAGGGCTGCCATGCGTATGCGTTCTATGACCGAGTAGCAGTACTCAATGCCATACCCTATGCCTGATACGGTTGGGTCGAGCACAAGCTGGTTGTCAGGTACCCCAAGATTAGACAGCAGGATATTCAATTGCTTGGCAAGGTTGATATCAATGGATGACGATGCAACAATGGTGTGCCCATAGCTTATGGCTGCTGCTGCGATTTTTTTGTAATCGCCCTCTTCAACAGGTCCTACAATGAGTTTCCTATCCTGACATGTTTGGCAAACCAGCCGCAGTACTTCGGTGTCTTTTTCGTGGTTGGCTGTGCCCCAAACGATGAGCGGCACATCAATACCGCAGGCTACATTTTTTACAATGCCGGCGGCTTGCTCCGCACTGGCATCGGCGCCATTGAGGTCGGTGCCGGCCAGCTGCAGGCATATCATTTCTGCTCCATAGTTTGTAATACATTTGCGTGCCCAAGCCAATGGGTCGGATAACACGTCGCTAAAAGGAGCAAGTGCCGCATCTGGCCAATCCGTGGGGGGTGTGTCATAAACCTCCATGGCGATGCGTGGCGCATGCGGCAGGGCACCCTCAAAGCAGTGGAATGGGTAACAGCTTTCGCCTCCAACAGTAACCGCCTTGCCTTCGCTACCAAGCGTTACCGCCCTAATCTGCCCGTTATAGCTTTGTTTGGGTAATTCAAATACTGCGTTATCGTTCATAGCGTTTCCTTAAGCAAGACCATGCGCCATTTTGGCGCTTTTGACTGTGTTTGACATAAGCATAATGATTGTCATGGGACCGACGCCTCCCGGCACAGGTGTGATGGCACAGGCTTTTTCCTTGACTGCGTCAAAATCGACATCTCCTGCCAGTATACGTTTGCCTTCATGCGTTTTGCCGATTTCGTTGGTTCCGACGTCTATCACCACAGCGTCGTCTTTTACCATATCTGCCGTGATGAACTTTGGCTTACCTATGGCGGCGATGAGTATGTCTGCCCGGCGTGTGTGAGAGGCAATGTCGCGTGTGGATGCGTGGCATACGGTGACAGTGGCGTTGGCGCCACATGCTTTTTGCAGCAAAATATTGGCAATGGGCTTACCGACAATGTTGCTACGTCCGACCACAACCACCTCAGCACCGCTTGTATTGACGTTGCTGCGCTGAAGCAATACCTGTATGCCGTGAGGCGTGCAAGGCAGAAAACCCGGCGTGCCGATTAGCATTCGCCCAACGCTTATGGGATGGAAGCCATCCACGTCCTTATCCGGATTTATGGATAAAATCACCTTTGCCTCGTCAATATGCTTGGGAAGCGGTATCTGCACCAGTATGCCGTTGATGTGCGGGGCACTGTTTAGCTTTTCCAATAATGCCAGCAACTCAGCCTCGGACGTTGTAGCAGGCAGATCATATCGCTCTGAGTGTATACCCATGCTCTGACAGGTTTTAACCTTGCTGCTTACGTAAACGTGTGAAGCAGGATCGTCGCCTACCAGTATTGTAGCCAGACCTGGCACAATGCCGCCCCGTGCCTTTAGCTCGGATATTTCTTGGCATAATTCGGCCCTAATCTGCCCTGCAATTTCACTTCCACTGATGAGTTTGGCGACCATACAACACTTCCTGCCTTAAAGAATTTTTTTCACCACTGCCGCCACAGCTATGACAGCCGGAGAGGCGCCTGATAAGTCTAATAGAGATTGCTGTTCCAGGTCAAAACGCCTGACTTCGTCGCAGTGTGGTATGAGCGCCAATGGGCTAATACCAAGCCTGCCAAGTTCTTCCGTGACACGCTCGTCTAAAACGTCCGGAACCTGCGTCAAAATAAACGCAGAGCGCTTAACATCCAGCTTCAGTTCATGCACTATCTGGAGAATACGCGCGGCTGTGCGTATGCCTTTTACAGAGTAATCTGAGGCTATGAGCAGAATATCTACGCCGTCGGTAGTACCGCGGCTGAGATGCTCCATACCGGCCTCATTATCCATGAGCATGAGTTTATAATTTGGTTTTAGGGTATCGATAAAGTCCTTTAGCACGCTGTTTGGGTAGCAATAACATCCCGAGCCCGCACCATGCCCCATGGAAATCAGATCAACACCAGAGCTTTCAACGATGGCTTCGTTGAGTCGTAAATTGAGATAAGCTCCCTTATTCATACCCTGAGGCAGGTCTATTTTATCGTCGTTGAACTTATCAACCACCGAACCGATGGTTTCGCGCAGGGACAGCCCTAAACTCTCGTGCAAGTTGGCGTTACCGTCGGCATCAACCGCCAGAATCGGTGTGATGTTTTGCCGTATTAACTCGCGTATTATTAGTGCGCAGGTGGTTGTTTTACCGCTTCCGCCTTTGCCGGCTATGGCAATTGAGCGCGTCATGGCAGGTTTCCTATCTTTACCGAAGGAAACAGCGCGGCTTCGGTATGCGGCAGGAACATCGCTGCGGTATAGCTGCTCATAAAATCGGCATTTTCCGAAAGCTCCAAACTCGTCATCATGGATGCCACAATGCTGCTTTGGTTTCGCACGTCGTTTGAAAATGCAATCAGGCGTGCCCCAAGCAGCGCTCCGTTGCCAATGAAGCTAAATTTGTGCCGCGGGAGATCCGGAAGTAAGCCAATGGCAATGGCATTTTCAATATTGAGATGGTTGCCAAATGTTCCGGAAATAACCACCTGTTCGATATCGGTCATCTTCTTATCCACACTGGAAACCAGCGTATGGTAGCCGGCATACAAGGCTGCCTTTGACCTGATAAGGTTGAGCATGTCAATTTCGCTGAATACAATATCTTTGCCGTTGCCGCTTTGTGCGTCAAAGGCCAGCACATACTCTGCGCCGTTTTCACCGATGCGCAATCGATGGTGCCCGTTTTCCATGTTGAAGCGCCCCGCCTGTGTGATTAGCCCATGCTTTAGAAGGGAGGCTGCCAGGTTTATTATGCCTGAGCCGCAAATGCCAAGAGGCGGATCGCCTCCGATGACTTTTAAAACTGGTTCGGTTTTATCATTTTCTAGATGGATATCTTCGATGGCTCCGTTTGTGGCGAGCATGCCGCATTGTATACCTCCGCCCTCAAAAGTCGGACCGGCTGAGGCTGCTGCGGTCATGAGCCATTCGCTATTGCCAAACACGATTTCACCGTTGGTACCGATGTCTATATATAGTGTGAGAGGCTGACGCTGATGGATGCCGCTTCCTACTATGCCGGATACAATATCACCTCCGATATAACTTGCCACCGACGGCACACAATAAAGTCGGACGTGCTCTTCTACTTCTATGCCTAATGTATATGCTTTTACCAAAGGGGTGCTGCTTAAGGTTGGAACGTATGGCGAGGTGCGCAGAAATTGAGGGTCAAGCGCTAACAGCAGATGCACCATTACGGTGTTGGCTGTTACTACTATGTGGTTAATGCCGCTGCGCGCAACTTTGCTTGATGCCAGCATTTGCTCGATGAGAGTATTCAGCGTATCAACGACAGCTTTTTGCAGTTTCTCCAGCCCTCCCGGGCGGCCACACTGAGTTATGCGTGCTATGACATCTGCTCCAAAGCTGATCTGTTTGTTGTACTCCGTCGCCTGCGCAATCGCCTGACCTTGGCTCAGATCAAGCAGTTGTCCGCGTACGGCTGTCGTGCCTATATCAAAGACAAGCGCGTAATTGGTTGTGCGCATGTCACCTGACTCAATGTTTATTATGCGTGTATGCTCGTCAAACTTAAGCAACGTGGCAGTGACGCGCCAGTTATCATGTCTTGCGGTAGCTGCGAGCTTTTTTGCAAAATGGAGGTCGGCTTTAATTTCCGGATGTGTCTGGCTATCATCCATGTGGCGTAACAGACGCGCCATATCATTTGTGTTGTCCTGCAACGATGGAGGTGATATTTCCAGCAGGCGCTTTTCAATAGGCGGAGAAAAGTGCCATCCGCTACACAGTAAATCGTCATTGTGGCTGTTCTGTATCTCTTTTTTGAGCACAGCTGTTTCAAGGCGCGAAGAGGCTGGGATTTCTACTACAACATCTGACATAACGCGGCTTTTGCAGGCCTGACGCAAGCCGTTTTGATAGTCGCTATTCGATATGCTGGTTGTTTTTGGGCTGTCTACCAAACCTGTTTTTATAAGTACGCTACAGGTCCCACAAGCTCCAGTTCCGCCACAACCGGCGTTGATATGCACTTCGGCAGCTATGGCAGCATCCAGCAAATTTGTTCCTTCTGCCACGATTGTTTCAATACCGTCGGGCATGAAAACCACTTTGTATTTCTTAGTTTGCTCAGTCATTGCTTGCATCACTCAACAATGTACAACAACCCATTGGTATGTTGTAACGTGTGATTAGTTTAGAATTTCCATTCAATGCAGATTTTACCACTTTCCGCGCTAATTCTTGAAATCAGGCAGTCAACCACGAAGCGTTTGTCTTCATAGCTTACTTCGTCCCAACTATCCAGATAATGCGATATGCGTTCAAGTTGCTTTGGTGAGATAGAATCAGCACTCATGTTGGCAATCTGCTTTATGAGTAACTGCCTTTTGCTGTCCAGCTCCTCAACCTTGCTGTTGGCATAGGATAGTAAAACGCTATTGGCACCGGTAAGAGTATTGACCAACTTTTCAATGTCCGCTTCCACCTGTGCTAAAGATACTTTTAGAGCAGTCAGCTTTGGGTTTGCTTTGCCGGAAGTGTTGCCAGCAAGTACACGGAAGTCTGCCAATCTACGACACATCCCCCTGAAAACGAAGTTCTCAATATCCTGCACCCTAAGTGTTCCACAGCCGCCACAGCTTTTGTTGTCTGTTCTGCGACGGCAAAAGAAATAAATGGTAGAAGACAGGGTTTTCCGAGTTACAAGTCCTGTGCCGCACTTGGCGCACTTGACCTGACCCCCGAAAACTAGTCCAAAAGTAATGTTAGTATCAAGTAGGATAGTACAATAAATTGGGCTAAAAAAGAAAGGGAGAAAATATGCCAAGGAAA
>WRHS01000040.1 GCA_009783135.1 Dehalococcoidia bacterium | reverse complement strand
AGCGCTGGAGAGGTATCGCTACACGCTATGCTAAAAACACAGACTCATTTATCGCCGCTGTACAAATCCGTTGTATTGCACTATGGTTGAAAGTATTAGTATGAACTCATGTCCACACTATCTATGCCTTAATAGACACAGCAAGCAAATTGTTTTTTAAAGAGCATCCCCATACTTGTAAGTACCACTCATACTTTGAAAAAGTATTTCGCCGAAAATCTATCTCATAACTATATCTTATGTCAATATTCCAAAAATGAATATTTAGGGCAACCAGTGGCATATGGTTTTGTGTTTAAATAGGAAAGCAAACCGGTGTTATTGTGCAAAAAAGTAGTTGTTCAATGAAAGCGTAAAATCTGTTGCGATAATGCAAATGTAGACCCTGATAAATTGTAAAATTTTTATTAAATTTCTTTTTGGCTGATTTTTATGGCACGATGAGTGTGTGCCTATTTTCTTGTTTGTCAGAGTGTGCTTCTGTCGGGGATATGTGTCGTGCCTTTTGCTTGTGATTCTGATGGGTAGGGGAATTTTGAGCAGGATTTCTGCACATATCCCCTCTCAAAATACTAAACCGCCTCCGTCGGAGGCGGTTTAGTATTTGTTACTCTTGTAACCAGTTGTAAGCTGGCAGTGACACACCGCTTGTTTTAAACTCGATGCACTCGAAAGATAAACTGCCGCTACCGCCGCCTCCTCCTCCGCCACAGGCGACAAGTGAAAGCGCCAGCGCAAAAGCCTGTGCCAAAAGTTTTAGTATCTAGATTCCTATATGCCGGCCCATTTGGCAGCCATGTTACCAATAACAGGTAATTTCCACAGGGTGCCTTGATAAGTGCGAATCAATAGCAGTATCCAGACAATGAAGAACCCGATACCAAGCGTAGCGTACAAAATTATTCCTATGAATGCCAACGCTCCGCTAATCGCACCAAGAATGAGAGTCAATATCAAAATCGCTATCCACAGCACACACGCAGCGACCTCTAAAAGAATTGACTGTAAGGCGTGAAAGCGCACTGTTTTATTGTCCTTTTCTATCACCAGAAAAATCACACCTGCAATAAACCCAAAGAAATAGCACAGTAACCCGGCAATATTTTCCTGAAGCCCTGATGAAGTTTTTTCCATTGAATTCTCCTCTTATATTTATAAACTGTCGGTCCATATATCAAAAGCTGCTTAAGAGCAACCTGTATTTTCATGGCATGTTTAAATAATGTGAAAGAAATAAGAAATAAAAGTAGAGCAAAAGCGGGGCAAATAGCCTGCATGTGCGAGAGATAGCCACAGCCCACGAGTTGAACCCGTGGAAGCTTATCTGCGTGCGCGTGACAGCTATTGAACTTAATTGCATATCGTTGAGATGCGTAAATATTCGCGGGCATATTTTGGCACAAAACGTAATACAATGCAACTTCATGCAATTAGACATGCAGCGGTAACATCGGTATTGCCCGGCAACAGAAAATTATTCCTTGACTGTAGTGGTTATACGCGTGACAGTGTACCTGTGGTTTTCATCGCCTTTGGTTTCGGCCTGATGAAATACCCAAGACGAGCTGCCGAAGAGTTTTTTGCTCGGCTCAAATACCCAGTATCCTTCAGGGAAATTAATGGTGTTTGTGTCGATGGCCTCATATGTGCTGGCATAACAACGATCGGGCCATGTATTGCCGGCAATATAGACCTCATAGATTAGCCCGTCCGGCATTTGATGCCATTTAATGTCGCGACTATTTACCGTGCCGAAATAAGCCATACAAATTAGGACCACCATAAAAGCGGCAACCGACCCGACAATAATTCTTCTCATGATATATCCTCTAGTGTGTTACGACGGACGATATTCTGCAGCACTTTCCGGTGACTCCCACACCTCTATGGAAACCAGTTTAACGCCTTCGATGCAGGGCGCCAGTTCATCATAAATGGTACGGGCTATGTTTTCCGATGATGGATTGATGCGGTCGAACGGGGCAACCTCATTCAGATATGCGTGGTCAAATTTTTCCAGCACATGACCAAGGCGCGCTTTTAGCGCACGGAAATCATACGCCAGCCCGATTTCATTCAACTCATCTGCTTGTATGCGTGCCAGCACTTTGAAGCGGTGCCCGTGCAGGTTTTCGCACTGCCCCTGATATCCGCGCAGGGCATGCGCGGCATCAAAGTGTTGCTCAACCGTTATTTGGTACATCTGTCTTGGCCTTTTCTGCCTGAGGCTCAGTGAATTTGAAAACGCCCTGAACCCCCTTTTTGAGTTGTGCCAGCATTTGACTGGTTGTTTTACCGCTCAATGGATGAGTTAAGTCGGGGGCGATTTCTGCCAGCGGCGTCAGCACGAAAGCGCGCTCGGTTATGCGCGGATGCGGGATGGTGAGTTCCGGTGTATTGAGTATTTGGTTGCCGTAATAGAGAATGTCTATGTCGATGGTGCGCGGGCTGTAGCGTTTGGCAGGGGTGCGCCCCAGCTTGTTTTCAATGCCTTTCAGTAGCGTCAGCAGAGGCAGAGGCTCAAGCGAGGTGTAGGCATGTGCCACCATGTTAAGAAAATGTGGCTGGTCAGGGTTGTCCTCGGGTGCCGTATCGTATACGGACGACAACTGGTCCACATTCAGCCTTTGAGCGATGAAATGCATTGCGGCATTCAAATTTTGCTCACGCTCCCCAATATTGGAGCCCAGCCCTAAATATACCGAGACAGATTCAGTACTCACAATTAACCTCCTCGTATCACTGCATCACACATTTTAGCCATTTGTGCTAAGAAATGCACGTCATGCACGCGGATGATATCGGCTCCCTGCACAATGCCGATAGCTGAAGTTGCTGCCGTGCCGGGCAGTCTTTGGTCTGCCGGTTGCTTGAGTACGGCACCGAGCATGCTTTTACGTGACGTGCCCAATACGATGGGAAAACCCAAATCACGCAACTCACCTAAGCGGCGCACAATTTCAAGATTTTGCACATGTGTTTTGCCAAACCCAATCCCCGGGTCAACCAAGATATGCTCACCGGGCACTTTAGCCCGGTGGCATATATCTATGGCACGGCTTAGGTCTGCCTTTATTGCCTCCATAATATCCCCCGTGCATGGCTTTGATGTTTGGTTTGAAGAAAGGATGATTGGCGCGCTGTATTCAGCTGCCAACTCGGCAAGGCGCGGGTCGTTTTGTAGCCCCCATATGTCATTTATGATATGAGCACCGGCTTGCAGGCACGCCTGCACAACATCGTACTTATAGCTGTCGATGCAAACCGGCGCGTCAATCATTCGGCTAATATGCTGGATGACGGGTGTCAAACGGGCTATTTCTTCTGCGCTGGGGATGGGGCTTGAGCCGGGGCGCGTGGACTCACCCCCCACATCGATTATATCGGCTCCCTGTGCCACAAAGCTGCATGCCTGCTCTACGGCGGCATCTGTCGAAAGCAGTCCATCGCCCGAAAAGGAATCCGGACTGAGATTGACGATTCCCATGACGAAAGTACGCTCGCCCCAGTTGAAAATCGTTCCGCGGCATTTGGTGGGATTTGGTCGTGTGTTCAATTTCATTCTCAATTCGGTTTTGTAATACATTTTGGACTATTGATTTATAACTGCCCTGATTGTTTGATATTATCACCTTAAAGTGCTTATAGCAATTGTCTCTATAAGCATACTTGTTGCTTTCCAAAAAAACTTATGCGCAAGGAGTATATAGAGAGTATAACATCAGTTGACAATGTAACAATGAATTGAAACCAACTAGGGAGCCATTCTGCACAAATGTAGCACTGCCAAATTTTCAAGGCGGTGCTTTTCTTTATGGACTATTCTCAACACCACTATATTAAAATCAAAAACTGAAAGCCGGATTAGTTTTTCCATTTGTGCCCTGTTTTTGCAGGGCTTTCTTTGTTTCAAAATCTAAAATCAAAGGAGTTTTTAAGACAGAAACCAATACTATGGACACGACAAAAAATGAAGTAATCTCATCAGGTAAAAAGAAGAAAAGCTATCGCTTAAGAAATGTTCCGATACTTCTGATGGTATCGCAGTCAGAGCATGACAGAATTCAAGAACGAATGGCTGAAGTCGGCTCAATCAATATGAGCGCGTTTATTAGAAAAATAGTGCTCACTGGATATGTGCTGCATGTTGATTTATCTCCTATAAGAGAGCTTATTTCACTACAGCGAAGATGCTCAAATAACATAAACCAGATTGCAGCAAATGCTAATAAGACCGGGGAAGTAGAACAGCAGGAAATTGAAGCACTGAAACAGGATTATAAAGCACTGTGGGAACCACTTTCAGAATTGCTTATACAGCTTGCTGAGATTGTGAAAATGTAGATGAAATTCAACCAACAACTTCAGGTCAAAATGGAGCTGTTGACAAAGCACTACTTAAATCAAGCTGAAACAGGTATAATTAGGCATGAAGTTTTGGAGGTAAAAATGCTGACAGAAAGGGAAGGATTTCAGCTTGAAGTATTCTGCGGAACCATTGAAAACTTAGTGCCGCAAGACCACTTCCTGCGCAAACTGCAATCAGCCGTAGATTTCTCGTTCATTTATGACGAAGTACGTGATTTGTATTGCGGGAATAATGGTCGTCCCAGTATAGATCCGGTTGTGTTGGTGAAATATCTATTGCTTGGATATTTGAATAACATAGAATCTGAACGCCGCATAGAACAGGAAATCCGAGTTAATATGGCATACAAATGGTTTTTAGGGTTAAACATTACCGATGATGTCCCGGACCATAGCACTATCTCTCAAAACAGACGCCGCAGATTTAATGGCGAAAACATTTATCGAAAACTGTTTGAGCGCATTCTAACCACATGTATTGAAAAAGGTATGGTTGATGGGAAATTGGTTTTGACTGATTCAACTCACGTCCGCGCAAATGCCTCGCGTCAAAGTGAAGTAAAAGTGATGGTAGAAAAAGAGTCAGCATGGTACATGGACAGGCTCGATAAATATGAAACAACCGAGCGGGAACGCTTGGAAAAAGAATATGGAATACAAAGCCCCAGACATAAAGAGCAACCGGTTAAGCCTGAGATGAAAACAAAAATCATTAGCGCAACCGATCCGGAAGCCGGCTTTTTACGCCGTCCAAACAAACCGCTTGGTATGCATTATCTTGACCATCAGAGTATTGATGCCAAACACGGAATCATAGTAGATGTTGCGGTAACCCCCGGTAATGTAACCGATGGAACACCATATCTAGATAGAATCAAATATATGCAAAAATTCGGTTTACCAATAGAGGCTGTCGGAGTAGACAGCGCCTATGATATCAGTCTTGTGCATCAGGAGTTGTCAGAAAACAACATTGCGATTTACACGCCGGAGAATAATGAGAAGCCAGTTTGCAAAACCGAACTCAGAAAAGAGGATTTTCAATACGATGAAAAGAAAGACGCTTTCATCTGTCCGGCAGGGAATCAATTAGTACTTAATCGGCTTCAACGCAGTGATTGGAACGTCTCTCGTGAATATAAAGCCAAATTTCATGATTGTAAGAGTTGTTCTCAACAAAATAAATGCCTAGCTCCTAGCCAGAAAAGCAGGAGGATAATGGTCAATATTTTTGATGCAGCCATGCGACATAGCCATAAAAAAGACGGCACGTCTGAACACAAACGAGTTTTAGCTCTACGGCAAGTATGGTGCGAAGGAACATTTGCGGCGCAGAAAGCAAGGCATAACTTGAAACGCATACATCGCCGTGGGCTTAAGGCAGCCGAAGAGCATTGCCTGTTATCAGCCATAGCAGTAAATCTCAAAAGAATGGTGAAGTATATGGGAAAAGCTTCTTCATATTGCTATTCCAGAGGGGCTTTAATTCTTAAACGGATAACTATTTCTGCATATAGTTCGTTATCACTCAAAATGAGTGCTTTGTCAACAGCTCCGAATTGACCCGAAGCGCACATCCGCTATATACTCTATCGGAATTGTAATTCCTACAGAGTATAATGCACAGTCGGAAGCATGTCAATACCATATCGGAAGCTATTGGAGAAAATATTATGAAATTCGGGGAAAAGCTAAGGATAGCCCGCATCGCTTTGAACTTGTCCCAAATTGAACTAGGACAAAAGGTCGGTATCACAGAACGCACCATCTACAAATACGAGCAGGAAATCACTTCCCCCAAGCCCGATGTGCTCAAGAAACTGGCTGAAACACTCAATGTTTCTGTGGCGTATCTCTTAGATGATGCCGAAACAGACAAGCAGAAAAACACATGGCAGGAGCTCTTTATCACCAACGCCAGAAATGCCTATGGCTCAAAGGGAGCGAGGGAAGCAACCGCAATTCTGTCGCGTACCGCGGCACTCTTTGCAGGCGGAGAACTTAACGAGGATTCCAAAGAGTTATTCTATCAGAGCCTTACGGAAGTATATCTTGAGTCCAAAGCTGAAGCCAAAAGCAAGTTTGGTGCCAGAAGAAGAATCAGCCCCAAGTGATAATGCGCTATGTTTTCAATTGATTATATAGCAGGCGAGGCTCAGAAGCTGACCAGCCAATACCAAACACGCGACCCTTATAAGATTTGCGCTGAACTTGGTATTAAACTACGCCATAAAAACCTTGGCGACCTCAAAGCCTATTACTTTTTCCATGTCCAAATACGCAGCATTGTCCTCAACAACCGCATATCTGATGTATTGCAGCGTATTTTGGTCGCGCATGAACTGGGGCATGACCAACTGCATAAGGATGTCGCAATGCTTGAAGGCTTCAAAGAAACAGAACTCTTTGATATAACACAACCCACGGAATACGAAGCCAATCTATTTGCGGCTGAGTTACTCATTGACGATGATGAACTGCTGGAACTCATAGATGATGGCAAAGACTATTTCAGCATCGCAAGTGAGTTATGCATTCCCTCTGACTTCCTTGACTTTAAGCTCCGCATACTCAAACACAGAGGCTACCGGATTAAGCCGCTATATATTGCCAGTGGACAAACCTTCAAAGGCGAAACAGACTGCTTTGATAAAGCGGGCGGAACGGCATTGCTTGATTTTGATAACGGTGACTAAGCTGCTTGTATTGACCGGAGTTCAGAAAACACGAAGAGAGCGACGGCGAATTACCATGAATTGACAATTCACATTGACATAGGAAAGCCGTAGTGATAACATGCGTCGTCAATTTATTGCGTAAGAAAACGGTTTGAGTTTTGGTATTTTTAAGGTGAACCCATTGAAATATTTGCTGCTGTAATTTCCGTAGATACGGGGTTCAGTAGCTTTTTTTGCTTTAGATACTAACAGAACAAATAAGGGGGAGTTATCATGAAGTTAAATCCATCAGTCAAGTCTTTGGGAATGAAGATACTCACAACCATTTTAACGCTTGTTATGCTTGTGGGCACAAGCAGTTTGGTAGCTGTTTTGACCCAGCAAAAAGCCTTGGAAGCTGCCCAGCAAGCCAGAATGACCGACCAATCCTCTCTCCCAGATGATGAATTCCTCCCTGAAATATTCAAAACAGACCGGTTCATAGTCAAATACAAAGAAAACAAAGCAAATTCCTTCAAATCAAAGCTCCCATACACTATTTTAGAAAGCCGCAGCCTTGATGCTGTCAAAAGTTCGCTGGAAACATCCGCCATATTGCCATCCGGCGCAGTAGCAGATGATGGTGGCGGCTCGCGTTCTTCTGCTTCATCAAGATATGCCGACATGGAAGTCATCATTCTCTCGGAGGAGTTAGAACCATGGGAGTTTGAAGAGGCAGTGCTTGCCTCAGGTGCATATACTGATGTTCTCTACGTTCAAGCGGATTACGAACTGGAAATAGCCTCCATTGACGCAGGGTTATCAACCGTTGGCAGTTTTGTTCCTAACCAACCCAACTCCTCAATATCAGGCCCTGCCATAGTCATAGCGATTATTGACACAGGCGTTGACCCTCTGCATGCGGCATATGCCTCATACCTGCACCCGCAAACACCAAATGTCTATGACCCCTCAAATCCGCTAGCTTTCTCTCATGGCACACATATCGCCGGTATCATTGCCGGTGAAGCGTCTTACTATGGTGCCAATATTCAGCTTTTGGTCTTACCGGTATTCTCGGAAGGTTATGCTTATACCTCGGATATATTAGCTGCTATTGAAACGGCAGAACTCTTTGGTGCCTCTGTAGTCAATTGTTCTTTTGGAAGTTTGTCTTATAACCAAGCTCTATATGAGGCCATGGATGATAGTTCCATGCTCTTCGTCTGTGCCGCAGGTAATGCCAGAACTGACTTTGCAGTAACTCAGGTCTATCCTGCCTGCTTTGGCTTGGACAATGTCATATCGGTAGGTTCGGTTAATAACGACAAGGGATATTCCTATTTCTCTAACTATAACGGCGTGGATATCTCAGCCATAGGCAGAGAAGTTACCTCTGCCATACCAGGTGGTGGCTATGGTCCAATGACCGGTACATCCATGGCAGCGGCTAAGGTAAGTGCCGCTGCGGCTGTCATTCTCGCTGATGGAAATGTATTAGGTGCATCTGCACTGAGAGCACGCATTCTGAATTCAGCCGATAAACTGACGCATCTAAATAACAAGGTAACCAATGGGCGTTATCTTAGTACTGATAATGCCGTAGCCGGCATAGCAGGTTCCGTATTTAGTAACGTGCAATATGAAGATGACTTTGACGCGCATGGCTACGCACCAACACCTGAGGAATTGTACACACTATTCAGTTCTTTGACGGTTGTACAGGTAGCGGCTGGTTATGACCATACACTCGTGCTCATGAGTGATGGCTCAGTATGGGCGTGGGGCACAAACAACTGGGGACAATGCGGCATTGGAACAGCATCATCCTCAGAAATGCTGGTACAAGTTATAGGTTTGAGTAATGTCATAGCGGTTGCGGCCGGTCGTTATCATAGCCTAGCTGTTAAATCAGATGGTACAGTCTGGGCTTGGGGAAATAACGGCTACGGCAAGCTAGGCGATGGTACAACAACCAATCGCTACACAGCAGTACAGGTAAGTGGTCTCACTGGGGTCACAGCAATTGCCGCTGGTTACTACCACAGCATAGCGCTTAAGTCAGGCGGCACCGTTTGGGCTTGGGGATGGAACGATTATGGGCAGCTTGGTGATGGGACATCTGTCAATCGCAGTACGGCGGTGCAGGTAAGCGGACTAACGGGGATTACTGCTATCGCCGGTGGTTATGCTCACAGCTTAGCCCTTAAGTCAAACAATACAGTTTGGTCTTGGGGTCAAAATACCTACGGGCAGCTTGGCGATGGAACAACAACGCAGAGCCCAACAGCGGTACAAGTAAGCGGGCTCACCGGGGTTACAGCCATTGATGGCGGCGGTACTCACAGTGTAGCCCTGCTTTCCAGCGGTACAGTGTGGGCTTGGGGAAATAACAATTTTGGTCAACTTGGTCATGAAGCGTTGAGTAGTCGCAAAACCCCGATACAGGTAGTTGGACTAACAGGTGTTGCGGCAATTGCTGGCGGTTATGACCACAGCTTAGCTCTCAAATCAGATGGTACAGTTTGGACTTGGGGTAGAAATAATTTAGGTCAACTTGGTAACGGGACTCTAACAAATAGCGCCACGCCGGTACAGGTGATCGGGCTCACTGGAGTTACAGCCATTGCTGCCGGAGCGGCGCAAAGTCTGGCTCTCAAATCAGACGGCACAGTGTGGGCATGGGGTAATAACTGTGTTGGACAACTCGGCGACGGCTCAACAACTAACCGCACCACGCCGGTACAGGTGATCGGGCTCACCGGAATTACAGCTATTGCCGCAGGTTCGCTTCACAGCTTGGCCATAAAATCAAATGGCACAGTGTGGGCTTGGGGATATAACTATGCCGGACAACTTGGCGACGGGACGCTGACAAATCGCAGCTCACCGGTACAAGTGAGCGGGCTCACCGGAGTTACAGCTATTGATGGCGGCGATTTACACAGCATAGCCCTTAAATCTAATGGCACTGTATCGGCTTGGGGATATAACTACTTCGGACAGCTCGGGGACGGGACAACTACCGATCGCAAAACACCGGTACAAGTAAGCGGGCTCACTGGGGCCACTGCTATTGCCGCTGGTTACTACCACAGCATAGCGATTAAGTCAGGCGGCACTGTTTGGGCTTGGGGATATAATAATGGTGGCCGACTCGGTGATGGAACAACAATCGATCGCAAAACACCGGTACAAGTAAGCGGGCTCACCGGAGTTACGGCTATTTCAGCCGGAGATTATCACAGCATGGCACGTAAATCAGATGGCACGGTGTGGACTTGTGGTTGGAATGGCAATGGGCAATATGGTAATGGGACTACAACTGAGAGCAGTACACCGGTAGTGAGTCAGCTAACAGGCACGGCTATTGCCGCCGGTTATTATCACAGCATGGTACTTAAACCTGACAACACTGTGTGGGCTTGTGGCTACAATGAATATGGGCAGGTTGGTAACGGCGGGATATCTCAATCCAACATTCCTGTCCAGTCATTTTTGGTTTTCAACCAAGTCATCCCTAGTCAACTCATTTTCAATCAGTTTTTGTATACATTGGCAATTCCCGAATCTGGCTCGCCTGCCGCTACGATAGGCGTCAGTGCCACAGTATTTGACCAATATGGAACACCCGTCTCCAACCCGTCTGTCGCGTATGGTCTTGACAGCATATATACTGGTGTCAGCATCAATAGTGCCACAGGTCTTATCACTGTAAGCAGCACTGCCTCACCCGGCAGCATAGGATTGACAGCAACTTGTAGCGGTCTCACGGCGTATGCAGTGTTGGATTTGTTGGTAGATTCGACAGGTGAAGATTTCCTTCTTAATGTAACAGCCGGAGAATTCTACACAGTAAGTGCATGGGCATATAACATTGATGATTTTGACGGGCTGATTTTCACTTTGACGTATGACCCGTTGATGCTGGAAATTGATGACCTCTCAGCACTCACGTGGCTTAAAGAACTCACCATAGGGGAAATCCCCGGTACCAATGTTACCATAATAAGTTTCAGCCCCGGTGAAATAGTATTCTCAGTTGACGAGGCGATACCATATATCATGACGTGGAGCGGAATTACCAATGCTTTCCGCTTCAAAGCCCTTGGTACCGGCTCAACCACCATTTCACTATCCCAGGAAATGTCAAATCGTGGGGGCTCTTCGTCGGGTGGTGCCGGTTCAATTCACTCTTCAACTGCTCTTAAATCCTTGCGGGAGGATCAAAAAGCTTACGAACTCCTGGTGCGAATGAGTGAGTACAACGACTTTACCAAGCAAGAAAAAGAGTATATTTGCCAGTATTTAGGGATTATTGCGCCACTTACGGAAGATGGGCTGAGTTATATTGCCAACCGGCAACCGAGTGCTCCATCTGAGGTAATCCTATTCAGGCTCATTGAAAACAATGTTCTTCTCAGTCAGGTAAGTGCAGGTGATTGGGATAAAATTTCAAAGTTTTTTGGTAATCTGAGCGACGAGCAAAGAAAAGAACTGAGTGCCAAAGGCACAACGGTTGGTGAAGCAATACAAATTAATCTTACAATGCGCTACAGCATGTTCAGTTTAGACGAGGCTGAACGCATCGTGCAAATGTATCCCGATGCTCAAGAAAGAAACGACTTGGTTTTCAACCTGTATCTGTATACCTATGGCAGCACGAATGTCTCCTCCGCTCGCCAGTACGCCAAGGACATGATTTTACGCGGCGTTACCATGTCTACCGTAATACAAACTCTCAATTTGACTGTGGATATCCAGCGCATAGTTATTGAGAACGGCATCGGGGATCCTTCTTCGTCTCCTCCACGTTCCGGGGCAGACATAAATGAGGGGTATGATCCAACAGCTCCATTTTCGGTGGGTAACGGCTCAGGTGATAGTATAGACCTTATTTCCGGTAACCTAAGTTATATTTACGACGTATTAAGCTTGCCCGGTATTGCTGGCTTTGATTTAGACCTTTCCTTAATTTACAACTCATCTGATGCGGCTTTATACCATGAATTCGCGCGGCAAAATTCATCGTTCCAACTATTTTATGTGCCTTATCAGCTTGTATATTCCATGAATAATTTTCCCTATGACGTAAATTCCGGTTATAAAATATTCCTTGATTTGTCTGCTGCCATAACTTTTGCATATGGCTATACCTTGTTGGAAACACAAC
>WRHS01000039.1 GCA_009783135.1 Dehalococcoidia bacterium | reverse complement strand
CAGACCACATAGTTCGCTTGGTTACAGGCCTCCGGCGCCTGTGGTGAAAGTACCGGTCGGACTAACATTACAACTGGTATAGTTATTGGGGGCTGGTCAGTTCCACCCACTTTGGTAAACAACTCTTCAGACATTTGTTGTTCGTATTTGCTGCCCACGTACACAGAAAGCCACACATTGCTTTTGGCATCGCTTAATCGAATAGGAGGAATGATTAAAAAGACCTTGTCGTCTTCACGTAAAAACTTCGCCGTTATATTTTTCTTAGTAACTGCTTGGGCACCTCTATTATAAGTTTTGCGATCATTCCATACCACTGCCAGCTTGCTTTGCCACCATTCACTTATCAAGCCATCGTAATAGCTTTTTGCAACGAATGGTTGCTCATAATACAGCCTGTTTATGCTTTCAAGCGTTTTATTAAGTAGTTCAACAAAATCTGACTGCGTTGCAGGGTTTTGTGCAAGAGAACGCAAGCCTATTTTCACTGCATAAGTATTGGTACCAATAGCAACTGTCTTATCATTTCCAACCGAACTTTGTAAAATTTCACAAAAGCGTATCGCTATAAGTTCACAAATACCTCTGTCGCTTTCGGTATAATTAAAACCTAGATCTTTCCTGTATATGTTGTAATTTAAATCAAGAAACGCATATATACTTTTAATCGGGGCAAACGCATGCATCATAAGCGTCGTCCAATATTTTTTCGTTACATTTGCAACCAAAATCGTTTTTTGCCGACTGAGTGTATCAATAACAAGTCTAAATGATTCATACGTTTTTTGTGTTTTTTGTTCAGGTAAGTCGGCATCAAATATCGTCTTAAAAACAAACTGCCAAAAACCCTTATCATCATTTTCGTCGTCGTCATTTTTCTTCCATCGTTTTGCTATTTCAACAAGCGTAACAAATACCAACCTATCTATTGCAGCAGTCCTTAAAGTTCCACTTTTGCAGTTACGACAATCAATTGAAAATTGACGGACTTCTTCAAGCAGGACATCATATTCAGAATCAGAAAAAGCTGTATTCCCGACAAGGCGATTATTAGAAATAGCCTCCTCAACTTTTTGCGCTAACTCAACGGTTATTTCCATGTGCCCTCCGTTCTCTTCTACACAACGATTTGGTGGGTACCCTCATATCCTTACTAACATTTCAAAGTCCGCCAATAAGTAGCTAAGCAGACACACATCCATAGCAAAAAATACAACTACTTCTCTATATAAACCTCATTCAGCGCCACTATTCCCAGCGCATTCATGCGATAACCTTTAACGTAACTCTGCACAAGATACATATTTTGGCTTGTCCACAACGGTATGCAAGCCGCGTCACCAATCAAAAGTTGCTCCGCCTGCTGATATAGCCTCAGGCTGGTATTAATATCGGTTTCAGTCGCTGCCTGCGCCAGCAACGCATCCACTTGGGCATTGCTATAGCCTCCAACATTATGTGAAGTATCGCTGCGGAAGAGAACCTCCAAAAAATTCTGCGGGTTGGCGTAGTCCGCAATCCAACCCCATAAATACATATTGTCTTTTTCTTGTTTTAGCTCATAGTTGAATAACTGCGGGTCAAGCTGGCGTACCTCAATTTCAATGCCGAAAGCCTGTTCCCACTCATAAACAATTGCCTCCAGATCACCCGAAATGGCTCCTCCATACCCGCTTGCCGTTATCACAATTTTGGGCAGGTTTGCTGCTGAGCCGTACTTTGACTGTGCAATTAGGGCTTTGGCTTGCGCCACGTTGTAAGGCGTCGTTTCCAGAGCCATGTTATATCCCGGCATGCCCGGTGGCAAAATGCCTCCTGCCGGCGTTATTACGTCGCGGAACATTAGATTGGCAATTTTGTTCTTATCCACCGCCATGGAAAAAGCTAAGCGAATCGCCGGGTCATCGAATGGTGCCTCTTCAACGTTAAACCCAAGGTAGTACAGGCTCAGAGACGGCGTAATTACCAGCTGCGTTGAAAAACTGCCGGCGGGGTCTGTCACACGGTCGTAGTATGAAAGTGACACGTCGGCTACGTCGATTTCACCCGACTCGTATAAATTCATGGGGATACCGGCTAAGAGTTTGTATACCACCTTGTCCAGCTTGGCTTTGTTACCGTAAAACGATGCGTTGCGCTCCAGCGCCAATTGCCTGCTTTTTGTCCAAGAGGCAAGCTTAAACGGTCCCGTGCCGTCGGGTGCATCCCACCAGTAGGCACCCTTTTCCACGTTGCTTTTCTCAACGGCAAAAGCCGTTGGGTAAGTCAGTTTTGACAAAAATGCGGCGCTGGGTGCGCTCAGCTTCACCTCAAGCGTATAAGCATCCACAACCCGCACTCCGCTTAAGCTGCCGGCTGAGCCCGAAAGCATATCCTCGGCACCTGCGATATCACCCAGGTAGATTGCCGCCGTCTGCGAGGCAGTTGATGGTGCACAGGCGCGCTCCCAAGCATACTTGAATGTTTCGGCGGTTACTTTTTTGCCGCTGTGGAAGACCACATCGCTGCGTAGTGAAAAAGTATAAGTCAGCCCGTCCTGACTTACCTTCCAGCCGGTTGCGATGTCTGGTACGGGCTCAAGGTTGTCGCCTAAGCGCACAATCCCGCTGAAAATCTGCATGACATACCCGTTTGAGGTTGAGTCGCCCGCCAAGGCCGGGTCCAGCGTCAGGGGGTCCTGCCCATACAGATTAAGCGTTCCCGCGCCACCGGCGCTGCTGCGCCAGCTGCAGGCGCTCTGCAGCCCTGAGCTTGCCAGCACGAACAAACAAGTAACAGTAAGGATTATACGAATTAATTTCTTCACGACGTCACCCCGCTTGTTGTAGGCGGAGCATATTTTTGCATGGCGAAGGCGAGCCACTCCTGCTGCAGCCCATCCATATCAAAGCCGTAAACCGCCTGCAGTGCCGCATCATATGCGCTACCCTGACGGAATGTATCCAATAGTTGTGTCATTTTAGCCCTGCCGTATTGCGAAATTAGAAAATCCACCAGGCTGTAGCTTTGGGCATACTCCTGATGCGCCATGTCCGGGTCGGTAGAAAACGGGCTTGCCATACTTCGCACGCTTAGTAGTTTGCCGCTTGCCAGTGCCGATAAGAGCATGTTTTGATAGCTTGCATCAAGCGGGCCTTCAGCATACATTGCCAGCCCTTCATCAAGCCAAACAGGTATGTAATTATACGGATTGTTTGTCATCTGATGGTTCACAATATGCGTAAGCTCATGCACAAGTGAGCGCTCGCCCCATGCCAGGTTAAAAATATTAATACCGATGATAATAGTGCTGTAGTTCGGGAATGCACCCCCTCCCATCCATTCCTGCGCAAAAAGCATGCCACCCAGCATATCATCCGTGGTGGCATAGATATAGATGGATACAGGGCGGCTCAGGACAGCTCCCGTGTCGGTCTCAAGACTGGCAAGACCCTGAATTGAGGTATCGAGCAACCCCTGCGCAAATGCGTCAGTGCCGCTGTACCAGTAAAGCATGATTTTATCGCGCTGCAGGCTCTTCCACGTAAAACGGGCGTCGCTGAAACTGACCTTTTGCTGTGCCGTGGTAAGTTTTTCCCCTGCAGAGTTGGTAACAGTCCACCAGTAATCCACGATTGTCCCGGTCGGCAGGCTTCCGGTATAACGCATGTCCCACAGATAAGACGCGCTAATGCTCGTTGATGGTACAAAGCTAAGCTTTTCCTCTGTTACCACACGAACAAAACTGTCGCGTTCCACTCTGAAATGCAGTCTCACATCCACAATTGAAGTTGCGCTGTTTGCCTGCAACTCAAAAACAAGCGCGTTGGGAAATTGCGGCGTTGCCTCGCTGGAGGCGATATTGATGGATGATATGTCACTCTGAGCCCTCCAAACGTCCGCCATAGGCGGCGCGTAGCCGGCACCCGCCACGGGCACCAAGCTCAGCATCAGAGCTAATACTACTGTCAATAACGTTATTTTCTTTAGCATCGTCTTACTCCATCACGAATCTAAGATAGGCATTGATAAAACCGTCAATTTCCCCGCCGAGAACGGCATCAGTATTTCCGCTTTCAAAATCGGTTCGATGGTCTTTAACCAAATGATAAGGGTGCAGCGTATAGCTGCGTATCTGATTGCCCCACTCGGCCGAAATGTGCTTGCCTTTTAGGCGGGCGCACTCCTCGTCACGTTTGGCCAACTCAATTTTAAACAGACGCGCTTTGAGAATACGCATGGCAATTTCTTTGTTTTGGTGCTGCGAGCGCTCCGACTGGCTGGTAACCACAATCCCGCTTGGAATATGCACGATACGCACGGCACTGGATACCTTTTGCACGTTTTGCCCACCGGGGCCACTCGAGCGATAGGCCTCAACGCGGATGTCATCCGGTCTGATTTCAATGTCGGTATTGCCCTCAACCTCAGGCATAACCTCGGCTAATGCAAATGACGTATGCCGCGCATGATCCGAGTCAAAAGGCGAAATGCGAATCAGGCGATGCACGCCGTGCTCGCCTTTGAGGTACCCGTATACATAATCACCGGTAATCTCAAACGTAACGCTCTTTATGCCGGCCTCCTCACCGGGTGATTTCTCCAGTATTTCGACCTTATATCCGTGTTTTTCGGCCCAAGCCAAATACATGCGTAAAAGCAGAGATACCCAATCCTGACTATCAACGCCGCCGGCACCCGCATGAATTGCCAAAATGGCATTGCGCACGTCGTACGGCGAGGCAAAGGCAAGCTTAAACTCCATGTCGTCCAACGCCGCAACCAGCCGGGCTAACTCATCTGAAATCTCAGCCTCAATACCCGAGCCCGGAGTCTCCTCATCCAAAAGCAGTAACTCTTCCAACTCGGCCGCTTTTTGCTCAATGGCACGCCACTGCCCGGCCTTCTTTTTCAGTTCTGCCAGCTGGCGCATTGTACCCTGCGCAGCGCTCGCGTCGTCCCAAAAAGCGGGTGCGACTATTGCCTGCTCCAGCTCAGCTATTTCTTTTTCTACAGAGGTGATGTCAAAGACGCACCATATCATCGCTAATGCGACGCTTTTCACCCAGCAAACGATCTCTTATTTCTGACATTTCCACTCCATAATCCGAATGATTTTAAAACATTTATTATGCAATTATTTCATATTATAAGCTACAAAAATATCGAAACAAAATTCCGGCCCTCTACGCTTACAAAATGCTGTTTTGAGAGGTGTTTTTCAAGGGTGCAGGTAACAAACAGTGGACTGATCTGGTTGACGTGGCCTAGCAATAATTTGAGCCAAGCAGTGCGGCTATTAATCCCGTCCACAAATTGCGAAACCTCGTTTCTTATAAGCACAACCACCACTACAATACAATTTACTCAGTATACTTTACATTTTACTCAGTATACTTTATTTTTTGTAAAATCAAGCTCCTTCGGCGCCAATAATGATGCCTTTGAAACAGCGAATTGCTGATTATTCCCAAATTTGAAAAAGCATGTTATATTTAAATTGACGGATATTCGGAGGCAGCAAATACTATGAAAAAGCTTACAGCAATACTCGGGGTGTTCTTAATCCTCTCCTCATTCCTTTTCCCTCTGTCGGGATGCAGCATTGATGCCGGCAAGGCACCGGCACGCATTGTTGTTCCGGCTGAAGCAGCCGACCTGATGCTTGGAATCAAGCCAAACCGTGTGGACGTCACCATTGATATTTCTGAAAATTCCCTTGCGGCAATCGACTTTACCGTTAAGCTGTTCCAAAAAAGCGTCTCATCAAAAGAAAACAGCATGATTTCACCGCTCTCAGTATTATGCGCCCTTGCCATGGTTGCCAACGGTGCCGACGGCAACACGCGCACTCAGATGGAGAGTACCTTGGGCTTTTCCGTTGAAGACCTTAACCTCTACATATACGCCTATATGCAAAGCATTGCCTCGGAAAGCGACGTTATATTCAATATTGCCAACTCCATCTGGTTCAAAGACGATGCGCTGGCAGTAGAAAGGGAATTCCTCCAGCTGAATGCGGACTACTATGGTGCCGCCATCAACAAAGCACCATTTGACGACAGCACCCTCAAGGCCATTAACGACTGGGTGAATGACAATACCAACGGCATGATTAAAGAAATACTTGATGGGATACCAGATGACGTCGTGATGTATCTCGTCAATGCCATCGTTTTTGATGCCGAATGGCAGGAAAAATACAACGAGGACCAAGTGCGTCTCGGAACATTTACCTCCATCACAGGCGCAAAGCGCGACGTGCAAATGATGTACAGCACGGAGGGTATCTATCTCTATGACGGGCATGCCACAGGATTTATGAAGTATTACGAGGGCGGCAGATACGCCTTTGCCGCGTTGCTGCCGAATAAGGGCATGTCCTTGGACAACTATATCAAAACGCTGTCAGGACAGGGGCTTTATAACACCATCAGCAACGCACGCTATACCACAGTTTACACATCCTTACCCAAGTTTGAGAGCGAGTATGACATCGAAATGTGTGACATTCTCCGTAGTATGGGAATGCGCGATGCATTTGGCCCAGGCGCAAACTTTTCCAAGATTGACCCATCAACTGGCTTATGCATAAGCAGCGTAAAACACAAAACCTTCATTTCCGTTGATGAGCGCGGCACACAGGCTGCCGCAGTAACTATAATTGATATGAGAACTACTTCGTCAGGAGGACCTCCTGCCGTATATCTTGACCGCCCGTTCGTCTATATGATTATTGACTGCGAAACAAACCTGCCCATCTTCATCGGCACAGTAGTGGACTTATAAAAGAGTTAAGTTTTTCATTTGACACTTTCCGGCGCATAGTGATATATTTCACGGCAAGAGAGAAAAATGTTAAGCATAAACCCTCGTAATCAGTATGGCTATTACTATTACTTTACTGACGCCGTCAGGCGCTCGGGGGATATGGCGTTGCCATTTTAGGCACACAAAACACAACTGGAAATCTTGAAGTCCTCCCCGAGCGGGAGGGCTTCTTTTTTTATGGAGGATTAGATATGCTGGCGTTGCAAAAACAAACCAAATGGTCGGAACAAGGACATCTCCCGGCGCGTGAGATCTATTACTATTGCCCCAAGTTTACCTGCCACTTCTCCTAAGTCGGGGGAAGTGGAAAAACAAAAATATATTGAGGAGAAACAATCCATGATTATCATGCATAAGGATGCTACACAGGAAGAAATTAACCATGTCATTGCCGAGGTGCAAAAGCTGGGGTTCAAAGCAGACGTGTCGCGGGGTGAGTCAATTACCATCATCGGTGTAATAGGCGACGAGCGCAACATACCCTTCCATCAGCTTTCCATACTTCCCGGCGTGAAGGAAACACGTATGATTGAAACACCTTATAAGTTAATAAGTCGCGAATATAATGCAGACCACGCAACCAACCGCATAATACATGCGGGAGAGGTAGAGATAGGAGGCAAAACACCGGTCTATATTGCCGGTCCGTGTGCCATTGAGAGCAAGGCACAATTATTCCGCATCGCCGAAGAGGTCAAAAAGGCCGGCGCCCACATCCTGCGCGGCGGCATATTCAAGCCCCGCAGTTCGGCGCACTCGTTCCAAGGATTGGGTGCACAGGGTGATTCCGAGGCACGTGAGGCCCTTACGTGGCTGCGCGATGCCGGGCGCATGTTTGAAATGCCCACCATCACCGAAATAAGAGGTGAGACAAAGGTGGAACTCATCGCCGAGTATGTGGACATACTGCAAATCGGTGCGCGCAATATGTATGATCAGGATTTGCTTGGTGTGGTGGCACGTCAGGGCAAACCGGTGTTATACAAGCGCCATTTCGGCGCAAGCGTTGAGGAGTTTTTGTCATTCTCCGAATATCTTGCTGTTGAGGGCAACAAAGACATCATTCTATGCGAGCGCGGCGTACTGCCGACGGGAAAAGGCAAGAGTTTCACGCGCTACACTCTTGATCTTGCCGCTGTTCCGGCAATACAGGAGGAAACGTATCTGCCTGTGATTGTTGACCCAAGCCATGCCACCGGGCGACGCGATCTGGTGTACTCCATGAGTTGCTCCGCTATGGCTGCTGGTGCAAGCGGGTTGGCAATTGAGGTACACTATAATCCGGCAGAGTCTTGGGTAGATGCAGCGCAGGCCATCACAGCAGATGAGTTAAAAAATATCATCGATACCTGCAACCGCTTGCACGCCTTGGCTGTTGAAAACCGAAAGAAAGCCTTTAATAAGCCGGGAAGGTAAACACTGTGCATGCAATAAGAGTGTCACTTGGGGCAAGGAGTTATAACACCTACATTGGTGCAAGCGCGCTGGATGAGATGATCGTTCATTTGCGTCGCGCCAAGGCAGGCAACCGGCTAATAATCATCACCAACACCACCGTCCTTGAGCTTTATGGGCTTCGCCTGAAAGAAACCCTGCTGAGCGCCGGTTTTGAGGTGAGCCTCTTCTCGGTTCCTGACGGAGAGGGGTTCAAATCGCTTGAAAGCGCAGGCAGGTTGTATACTGAAATGAGTGAGGTGTTTGCCGACCGCAGCACCACCATGCTGGCACTGGGCGGTGGTGTCATCGGTGACCTTGCCGGTTTTGTGGCAGGTACCTACATGCGCGGCATTCCGCTGATACAGCTGCCGACGACACTGCTCTCACAGGTGGACTCATCCATAGGCGGAAAAACCGCCGTAAACTACGGCAGGCTCAAAAACCAAATCGGAACATTCTATCAGCCGCGTGCCGTTTTCTGCGACACTTCCGTTCTGAAAACACTTGCGGCAGAGCATATTTCCAACGGGTTTGCCGAAATAATCAAGAGCGCCGTCATAGGCGACCGTGAGTTGTTTGGCATACTGACGCGTCACACGGCAGAGTTGCAAGCAGCAGACGGACAACTGCTGGAAACTATCATCAAGCGCGCAGCAGCGGTTAAAGCGCGCATTGTAAGCCGCGATGAGCACGACAACGGCGTGCGCAATACGCTCAATCTCGGGCATACCATAGGGCATGCCATAGAAAGCGTTACCTCTTTCAGTATTAGCCATGGTGCGGCCATAGCCATGGGAATGGTTGCGGCAGGACGCATATCCGTAATGATGGAGTTGATGCCGCCACACGAACTTGAAGCCCTCATAAACCTAATCGATGGTGCCGGACTACCCACGTCCGTGACGGGAATAAACGTCGCCGATCTATTCAATGCCATCAAACACGATAAAAAAGCCACGAACGGCTCGGTAAAATTCATTCTGCCGCTACGCATCGGACGGGCTGTCGCAAGCGATAAGGTAACGCTTGATCTGATCGCTGAGGTGCTGACAGAACAATAATATGAAAACTTACCGCATCTGCGCCGTAATCACACGTCCGGATCAACAGGCCATACGTCAAGCGGAGCCGCTGGCTGATTTGTTTGAGTTGCGTCTTGATCTGCTGGGTGCGTCATGGGTGGAAATATCCAAGGATATGCGTAAGCCTTGGATAGCCACCAACAGGCTAAAATCGGAGGGCGGGGCGTGGGAAGGCAGCGAGGAGACACGCATCGCCGAACTGCTCAAGGCTACCACACTGGGGGCAGACGTCGTGGATATTGAACTTGCCTCTCCCGGGCTTAAGGAAATCGTGCCGCAAATCAAAAAGCACGCCAAATGCCTTATCTCGCATCACGACATGAAACGCACGCCAAAGCGCCCAATCCTGCAAAAAATAGTTGATGCGCAGCTGTCAGCCGGTGCCGACATATGCAAGGTGGTAACCACGGCTAATACGGCGAGGGATAGTCTGAATGCACTGGTATTGCTGCGCGAAAATCCCCGCGTGCAGCTAATCTCTTTCACCATGGGCAAGGAAGGCCAGACAAGCCGCATATTTTGCCCTTGTTTCGGAAGTTATCTAACCTACGGCGCATTGGGCGAAGGTCATGAATCTGCTGACGGGCAGCTTAGCGTTGCGCTGTTGCGCCGAGCACACGAGATGATGAGGTCATGAACGCTCATACCAAACTGTGCGGCATCATAGGCAGTCCCGTGCGCCATACCCTCTCCCCTGCCATGCACAACGCCGCCATAACACACATGGGGATTAACTACGCCTATTTGGCGTTTGAGGTGCCAAACACCAATCTGAAAAAAGCCATTGAAGGTATGCGTGCGATGGATATTACAGGGCTTAACGTCACCATCCCGCATAAGGTGGCTGTGCTGCCACTGCTCGACGAACTGGATACGCTGGCACAAGACGTCGGGGCCGTCAATACCATAGTCAATCAAAACGGCAGGCTGAAAGGCTACAATACCGATGTCGGCGGCTTTATTGAAGCGCTTAATGCCGTCGCATTTGATGCCAAGGGCAAACATGTTTTGCTGCTTGGTGCGGGTGGTGCGGCGCGTGCTATGGGCTTTGCTCTGGCCCAACAGGGTGCATGCATAAGCATGCTCAGCCGTCCGGCCCACATGGAGCAGACCAGATTGCTGGCGCAGAACTTGACTCATCTAGGGAAAGAACCCGTCAAAGCACTGAAGTTAAACGATAACAACCTTAAAAGTGAGTTGGACACCGCCGCACTGCTGGTAAACGCCACCAGCGCAGGCATGACACCAAACATCACAGAAACACCTGTACCGGCCTCTTTGCTCAGACCTGAGCTGGTCGTTTTCGATGTTGTATACACGCCGCTTGAAACACGCCTGCTGAAAGAAGCCAGCCGCATCGGCTGCACCACGGCAAGCGGTCTGGATATGCTTGTGCGTCAGGGAGCCCTATCATTTAAGTTATGGACTGGGTATGATGCCCCGCAGGACGTTATGAGATGCGCCGCATTGGCTGAGATGGGCGATAATAAAGAGACAAAAACCCGGGTAAAACGCAGCACGCCAAAAACGTCCATAGCCCTCATCGGTTTCATGGGAGCCGGAAAATCATCCGTCGGACAAGCGCTGGCGCAGGAGTTGGACCTGCCTTTTGTCGATATAGACCAGCTTATTGAAAAGGAAACTGGGCAAAGCATAGGGCATATTTTCGCGGGTAAAGGTGAGGATGATTTTCGTGCCTTGGAAAAAGATGCCATCCGCCGCGTTTCAGTCAAAAAGGGGCAGGTCATAGCCTGCGGTGGTGGTGCAGTACTTGATGCAACAAACATTGCTGCACTGAAAAAACATGCTGTGGTAATATACCTTAAGTGCAGCCCCGGTATTATTAAACGGCGGCTTGCAACGTCACGCGGGCATCGTCCGTTGCTTGCAGGGGAGGATTGGATGGAAAACGCAGGCAAATTGATGGCGCTGCGTACCACGCACTACGCGCAGGCTGCCGATATTACAATTGAGTGCGGCACGGAGGATTGTTCCGCCACTGCCAAGCGAATTATAAAAAAAATGGAAACGTATGAAAGTTTTAATTTGTAAATCGGAAGCACACGGCATACTTGATGCCCCGTCATCTAAAAGCTACACCATCCGCGCCCTAATGTGCGCGGCACTCTCACCGGGGCAGAGCTATATCCGGCATGCCCTCGCCTCAGACGACACTCTCGCCGCATGCGACGTTTTACAAAGCGTCGGCATAAGTGTGTGGAAAAGCGAGTATGGCTGGCGCGTCAGCGGAGGGACTTTCAAAAGACCCGACGGAGAGTTGTTCTGCCGCAACTCAGCCGCAACTTTGCGTTTTATGGCGGCAATCGCAGCGCTTGTACCGGGCACCATACGACTTGTACCCGGCGAGGGGCTGGCAAAACGCCCCGTTGAGCCGCTGGTATGTGCGCTTTCACAACTCGGCGTTGAATGCCGTCTTGACGGCCCGGTCGTGTTGGTTGAGGGAGGCAATTTCCCCGGAGGAAATGTTGAAATGCCGGGGGACATTAGCTCACAGTTCATCTCAGCAATCCTTATGG
The DNA here is from genome assembly GCA_009783135.1 of Dehalococcoidia bacterium. GTDB lineage: Bacteria > Chloroflexota > Dehalococcoidia > Dehalococcoidales > UBA1222 > WRNG01. The sequence continues at coordinate 857 of WRHS01000039.1, read as the reverse complement.
CAGGGTCGCTGTCGCAAAAAGGCGTGAGCATTAGGCTTTCCACAGCGCTTGCCTCCAGACCTTATGTCGACATGACCATGGAGTGCCTTAAAAAATTCGGCGTACGTGTAAGTGCTACGCCGTCCATGGACGAGTTCAGCGTGGCAAAGCAGGAATACCGCCCGACAGACCTTACAATTGAGGGCGACTGGTCGCAGGCATCCTATTTTATGGCACTGGGAATACTTTGCGGCGAAAGCATCACCACAAATCTAAATGCTGAAAGCCTGCAGGGAGACCGCGTGGCACTCGCGTTAATGCAAAGAATGGGTGCGCGTTTTAGTGTCAGGCGCAGTTCAGTTATGGCACAAAAATCCTACCTGCACGGCATCAATGCCGACTTAAGCAACTGCATAGACCTGCTTCCAACGCTGGCAGTACTGGCCGCTGTTGCCGACGGCAGCAGTTGTTTCAGTAACATCCAAGCGGCACGGCTCAAAGAATCCAACCGAGTGGAAGCATTGTGTCAGGAATTACACAAAATGGGCATCCGTACACGCGAGGAGGAAAACTCCCTGACCGTAATTGGCGGGCAGCCTCATGGTGCAGAAATCGACAGCCACGCCGACCACCGTCTGGCTATGGCCTTCGGTGTGTTAGGCTGCGCTGTTGGCGAGACGGTTATTCACGGCGCAGAATGCGTCGACAAAACGTATCCAAAATTCTGGCAGGCACTCGCGTCACTGGGTGCCAAGGTGGAAAGCAATGACGAATAGTATGGGAAAAGCCTTTCGCATCTCAAGCTATGGAGAAAGCCACGGGCAATGCGTCGGCATAGTGGTAGACGGATGTCCCGCAGGGCTGACACTGGCGGAAGC
>WRHS01000038.1 GCA_009783135.1 Dehalococcoidia bacterium | reverse complement strand
TTGAACAGCGATATGAAACGCTCAATTGGGAGACGTCCGATGCCACGGAGTAAAAATGATCTGTCAAAAAATGCGCGGTCATTCCTGAAGCAAAGGCAATTACAGCCAGCGAAATCAGGGGATATTTCAACACGAAACATACGAAATATGCCATGGAAAAGTCCAATGTTTAATCGGGGGTGCAATAAAACAGCCGACTGTTTTTTCACCCACTCATCTCTGCATATGTATTGGACCTATACAGCATATACCACTTATCGAAAAATGTGGCTATAATATTATTACTGTGGCACCGATTTATCGCAATCCAGTGAAAGCGTAACGCATTGAGAGCAAGGAATCGTACGCGCCTCAAGCTTCTTTTACACTTGCAAGGTTTTGGTGCCGGGGTAATAACTAGACACAGAAGCTATTCAGGGAAAAAGAAGAAATTAATAGCCTTCGCAACTCCGTGTTCCTCTATAGTATCAGTAACGTAATTCGAAACCCGTTTCAATTCATCACAGGCATTCCCCATTGCCACAGATACTTTCACCATTTCCATTAGTGGAATATCGTTCAAGCCGTCCCCAATCGCAACAATCTCAGATGCCGGATATCCCCAATAGTCTATCAATTCCTTCAGTGCTGTTCCTTTGCTTACCTGCGGATGCAAAAGGTTGATGAAATCAACTTCATGGAAAGCTGGCGAGTGCGCAATTGAGTAGCGAAAACGATCTCCGAAGTAATCTCTGAGTTGTTTGGCCTGCATCGCTTCATCATCGCTGTTCACTGAGATACCTGCCTTTAGTATCTCTTCTCTGCCAATGATATCGTCGAAGTTAACTATTGTTGGCACTACTTGAAAAAAGTCTCTATGTATAGCATCTGACCAGTTCGGACGCTCAGAAAAAAGAAAATCCTTGTGGGTAGTTGGCGACCAATTAGCTGATATTTGATGATTGTCAGGATGAGAAGAAAATCCATTGGCATACAACTCCAAATAGATATTGTTCTGCCGACAAAAATCCACTAATTCACGTACCAGTGCTACATCAACTGGTTGTGAAAACAACTTGCACTTAGTATACGCATTGGCAATAAACGCGCCATCGTAGAAAACATTAAAGGTGTTCAAACCCAATTCATTAATAACGGAGATGGTGTCCTGCACTACACGTCCGGTACACAATGCAACAACAACACTTTCATATGTCAGCCGTGTTATGGCCTGTTTGTCTTCTTCAGCAATACGTCCGTTTTTATCAACTAACGTACCGTCAATATCAATAAGCACCATTTTATATTTCAAAGTCGCCCTCCAAAAATTCTAATATATTACCGAAACATCATACCTAATTCGCGCACCACGAAACAATATCCGTATAATAATTACGCATCACAAGCACAAGCCACAACCAAACTTTCACAAGCGGCTTTCAATAGCCTTAACAACATCCTGCAGCATATCGCCATAATACGGGACTTTGGGCATTTCCCGCTTTATATCAGAAAGATGGTAGTGAATATCTTCCAGCCGTTTATCAATACTTTTAAGCAGCGTCAATATTTCCTTGTTGTCGATTTCCGTCATATCATTTGCTCCTCAGTGATATTTAAAACTATTGTATCCTATAAGCACCATCTTTGTAAGCTTTTATTTCGAGCCACATTTTTAGTAGAATAGACAATGTCATGAAAGAAGCAACAACACCAATTCGCTCCCAGTATCTAAACATCAAAAAACAGCATCCAAATGCTATTGTGCTTTTTCGGTTGGGCGATTTTTATGAAACCTTTGATGAAGATGCCCGTATTACCTCGCGCGTTTTGGGTCTGGTACTCACGTCACGAAGTATGGGCAAAGGTGTGCAAGTGCCAATGGCCGGCATCCCGTACCATGCGCTTGATGATTATCTTGGAAAACTAATCCAAGCAGGGCATCGCGTGTCAATTTGCGAGCAGCTTACCAAACCCGGTGCCACCAAGGGACTGGTAGAGCGCGACGTTGTCCGTGTGGTGACACCCGGAACAATTATCGAACCCGGATTATTGCAATCCAAATCAAATAACTACCTGGTCTGCGTAGCATCTGCAGGAGAATGGGTAGGGCTGGCGTATATTGATATCACAACATCTGAGTTCGCTTGCACACAGTTTGCCATGGATAAGCTGCGTACCGAACTGGAGCGACTTGCCCCTGCTGAGATTGTGATATCCGAGGAAGATGCATTACCCGAGTTTGAGCCGGTCGCACCAATCAACCGCATGGAAGCACGCTGGTTTGATATGGCTGTAGCGCAGAGAACCTTGTTGGAACATTTCAAATCATCCACATTGGAAGGATATGGCTGCACAAAATTGCCACAGGCCATACGGGCGGCAGGGGCTGCATTGCACTATGTGGAAACCACACAAAAGCAAGCATTGGAGCAACTGACGCGGTTATCTACATACTCCACCGACGCTTTTATGTCCATTGATGGCATTTCCCGCGACAATTTGGAAATATTCAAAGGCTTAGCCTCAGGCACTACGCAAGGCTCGTTACTTGATGTACTTGATGAAAGCAAAACAGCGATGGGAGGCAGGCTGCTAAAGCGATGGCTAAGTCAACCGCTTATGCAACTTCCAGAACTTAAGCGCCGCCAAGATGCTGTAAACTGTTTTTTCAGCGATTCATTATTGCGGCGTGAAATAACAGCTCTGTTGGACAAAATATCCGATATTGAGCGTTTGGTAAACCGCATTCACAACGAAACAGTACTTCCGCGTGAGTTGGTAGCCCTGCGCCATAGTCTTGACGTCGTGCCGCAACTACTGCGCCTATTGCCATCAGACGCCACATGGCAAAAGAAAGGATTGGAACCTCAAGAGGCTATTGTTCAGCTTATCGCCGATGCCATAGAAGACAATCCTGCGTCCGCCGTCGGTGAAGGCGGCGTTATAAGAGGCGGTTTTTCCCCAGAGATGGATGAGTTGAAAGCGGCATCTCACGATGCACGCCAGTACCTAGCAGGGCTGGAGCTGCAAGAACGCGAGAGGACAGGCATTAAAAACCTCAAAATCGGCTTCAATAACATATTCGGCTACTATATCGAGGTATCGCAATCAAATCTGGCGCTGGTACCACATGAGTATATCCGCAAGCAGACAACAGCCAACGGGGAACGTTATTTCACGACAGAACTGAAAGAGTATGAATCGCGTATTCTTAATGCCCGTGAGCGCCTAGAGGAACTGGAAATATCCCTCTTCAAGCAGATATGCCGTCAAATTGCCCTATCATCAGAGACGTTGCGCACTGTCGCAAGCGTCCTTGCCGAATTGGACGTGTTTGCCGCGCTGGGTGAGGTGGCACTGCGCTACGGATACACAAGACCTGAACTAACCAATGGACAGGAACTGCAAATCATTGATGGGAGGCATCCGGTGGTGGAACGCACGTTGCCCACGGGACGATATGTTTCCAACAATGTGAGATTGTCAGCACAAGAAGGACAAATCATCATCCTTACCGGTCCCAACATGGCCGGAAAATCCACCTATCTAAAACAGACAGCTATCATCACACTCATGGCACAAATAGGAAGTTACGTCCCGGCGACTAAGGCCACCATAGGACTGGTTGACCATATTTTCACACGTATTGGCGCACGGGATGATTTATCCTCTGGCAAATCTACATTCATGGTGGAGATGGTGGAGGCAGCAAATATCCTCAACAATGCCACACCGCTCTCCCTGCTCATACTGGATGAAATCGGGCGCGGCACCAGCACTTACGACGGATTGGCTATCGCTCAGGCAACAGTAGAGTATATCCATAATACCCTGAAAGGCACACGCACACTTTTTGCCACGCATTATCACGAGTTGGTAGCACTTGCCGATTACCTGCCTCACGTACGCAATTTCAACGTGGCAGTGTCGGAGGAGCACGGCGAGGTAGTGTTTATGCACAAAATCATTCCCGGCGGAGTGGATAAAAGCTACGGCATACACGTAGCACAACTGGCAGGCTTGCCGCGTTTGGTCATCAACCGGGCAAGTGCAATTCTCGCCGAACTGGAAAACTCCGGCAGCAATAAATCTCTGTCAGCATCACCTGATGAAAAACCTCCGCAAAGCACGCCACAGTTATCTTTCTTTGCGCCGAAGACAGATTTGGCATACGAGTTGGAAAAGCTTGATATCGATTCGCTCTCGCCGCTTGATGCCATCACTAAGCTTTATGACTTAAAGAAAAAAGCACAGGAGATGTAGTGTGGGATTTTTGGCGCAGGCACAGTAAAGTCCGTCAGATTAGTGTCAGCGGCAGCGGACTCTGTTCAGCAAGCTACCGATACCTTCAATTTTCACCTCAACCTCGTCCCTTTCCTGCATTGCCCCAATGCCTGCAGGTGTACCGCTGGCAATAATATCGCCAGGTAACAGCGTCATCACCTGCGAGACGGCACTCACAAGTTCAGCCACAGGAAAAATTAAATTTGCAGTATTGCCACTCTGCCGCAACTCCCCATTGAGACGTGTTTCCAGTTCGAGTGCAGACGTATCCAGTTTTGTTTCTATCCAGGGACCAACAGCGGCAAAAGTATCAAACCCTTTAGCGCGCGCCCACTGTCCATCCTTCTTTTGCAGGTCACGGGCCGTAACATCGTTGAAGCACGTATAACCAAACACGTATTTGAAAGCGTCATCAGTTGGCACAATATGCGCCCTCTTGCCAATGACAATACCCAACTCACCCTCAAAATCCACCTGTTTTGAAATAGCAGGATAGATTATGTCATCTCCGTGCCCAATAACCGCCGTGGAAGGCTTGAGAAACATTAGAGGCGACTCAGGTAAGTCGTATTTCAACTCCGCTGCATGCGACTTGTAGTTGAGACCGATAGCTACAATTTTGCTGGGGCAGCATGGAGCCAGCAATTTGACATCACTCAAACAAAAACTTTGCCCTGTGTAGCGAATGGCAGCAAACGGAGTACCTTTAAGCTGTTTAACAATTTGATTTTCGACAACGCCATAGCTGATGTGAGTCTCAATTTTAAATCGAACAATTCTCATTGGCACATTCTAATCCAGCAGTTAACAACAAGCAATTTGTAGGCATACATATGGAAAACATGCCAAGCCATGATGGCTTATTCGCAATTCCCAAAACACTGAAATGCCTTAACAAAACAGCTATAAACAGGAGCCGGATACTTCGTCATATCCAGCTCCTGTTAAAAATTCTAAGCGACTAGCCTCAGATTATTTCTTTCCTGCGGCCACAATACCCTCGGCATACTCATCTGCCGCCCTATACGTACTAATTTGTTTTTCTTTTGAGAGGGCTACGATTTTGAGTGTCGTGTCGTAAATCTGGTCAACCTTAGCGTTAATTACATCGACATCGTAGTCGCCGTTGGGTATCTCCATGCCGCAATTAATTACGCCGCCGGCATTGATAATATAATCCGGCAAATACAAAACATCCATGCTGCTCAATGCATCTCCCGCGGCAGCATCCAAAAGAACATTGTTGGCCGCACCAGCCACGAGTTTACACCTTAGCTTTCCGACATTGTTTGTGTTCAGCACCGCACCCATGGCGCAAGGTGAGAAAATATCACACTCTGTCGTCAATATTTCGTCGCCTGCGACAGGAACTGCACCAAGTTCTTTTACTGCTTTTTCCATAACAGCTGCATTAATGTCATATACCTTCAGATTAGCCCCGTCCTTATGTAAACGCTCACACAGCAAATAACCCACGCTTCCAAGACCCTGCACCGCGACTGTTTTGCCACTCAGAGAATCAGAGCCGAATTTAACACTGGCGCCCGCCTTCATGCCCATATATACGCCACGGGCAGTAAAAGGTGAAGGGTTACCGCTTATTTCAGGAGTCCCTGATACATATTTCGTAAGCTCATTTATATAGGAAATATCTGTGGCATTAGTATTCACGTCCTCTGCCGTATAATACGCACCGCCAAAGGCATCAATAAACTTGCCATATGCGCGGAAGAATTCTCTGGATTTCAACTTCGCCGGATCGCCAATAATTACCGCCTTGCCGCCACCGAGTTTAAGACCAGCCGCTGCGTTTTTAAACGTCATCCCTCTGGACAAACGCAACACATCAAACAGAGCATCGCTCTCGGAGGCATAATTCCAAAAACGCGTCCCACCAAGTGCCGGTCCCAATACAGTACTATGGAGCGCAATAATGGCGTCAAGCCCTACCGATTTATCGTGAACAAACGTAATTCTCTCATGCCCATACCCGTTCATTGCCTGAATAACTTCCATAATTGCATTACCCTTCCCTTAAAAATAATATCCGTAAATTTTAGCATTTCCATAAAAGAATTGTCACTCAAAAATCCATTTGCGTCTCAGGCTGTACTACTCTCGTGGCATGAAAAAATTTTAGAGTTTCGGTTTCGACATTCACACATGCCACAAAGTGCACATAAAATGGAGAATGCGGAATGGACAATGAGCGCTGTTGCATCAAGCAGGGCAGAAACCTAACCCGTATAGGCTATGGTACTCTCATCAACCATTGGTTTGCCGCTTTTATCCACAAGCACAGTGAGAGCACAACCATTGCTTAGCGCATTAACGAAAAGATACTGCACGCCTGTTTTGGTATCTGTAAGAATATTTATTGCACCCCGCTCATAACTTGTAACGAATCGTTTGTCTGCCATTTTGTTCACCTCTCCTACAAAGAAATTCTAAGCACTGTTTTAGCGAAGAACTTCAGTAAGTCTGATAACTTTTGTCCGGCTCTCCAGGTATGTGCGGAATAAGCATTGGTTCTGGGTCAGCTAATACGATAAACCCATATTCACACGTGTTATTTCCCCATGTGCAAGTAATACTGTATCCTACTATTGCTCCGAACTCACTCTCTGTCACTTCGGAAGTAGTCCTTGTGCTATATGGGTTTAGCGAATAAGTTCGGGGATTGGCAAACATATATAGAGAATTATACTCACCCGTCCCACTTGGTCCATGCAATATGCTCCCGTCTTCTTTCAGAAACCATTTATTAATCGAAATATCGATGGGAACACGCCCGTCCACTCTCACCTTAATTCGTTCTCCATACTCGATATAAGGCAACTCTTCGACACTCGTTTCAGACATAATACTGCTGAAGACACTTGGACAAGCATAGTAGATATTATTCCACCTGTTCAGAACAACTATGCTTGGTAACTCAATGCCATTACACTCAACAATGAGCCTCGGAGGAGTCTTTGGCGGGACCACTCTACTGTTAACGAACCACCCACTTAGCAGAATTACCAGCGCAAACGCAACAAGAGCGATTTTTGTACGTTTTCCCGAAAACCTGTTCTTTTGGGGACTGCCCTCGATAGTCGGTGCTGTATTTAAGTCAGTCGTTTCCACGGATAATTATCACCTTGCTTTGCAATTTCTTTCCTACACGTACAAGTATATCATTTGAGACAGACTAACGCATATTTTTCTGATAAAGCACATAGAATATGGTACAATGCTGCAACGTTCGTTCATAATACCACTGAAAAAACTAAAATGAAAACAATAAACTCAATCACAAGGAGAGTTTCCTTCATCACTCTTGTAGTTTTGCTGCCACTTACGGCTATGGCCGGATGCTCGCACCCGGCAGCAGAGGGTTTTGTGATGGTAACCACAGGAAACAGTTGCACTGTAGCGCTGAAGTCCGATGGGACCGTTTGGGCTTGGGGGAATTTGATCGAGCTAGGCTTTTACGACAAACAACCGGTTAATACGCATAAAAAACCTATTCAAATTTCTGGTATAGACAATTCAATCGCATTTGCAGTCGGGGCAATGCACTTTGTTGTCCTAAAATCTGATGGCACTGTATGGGCACAAGGTAGTAATAATCAAGGTCAACTTGGATATGGCACTTTTTTTTGGAGCCTAGGTATGGACCATGTTCAAGGATTAACTGATATCATTGCTATTGCGGCTGAAGGAAATCGTACCGTCGCGCTCAAATCCGACGGCACTGTCTGGGGGTGGGGGGATAATAGTAATCATCAGTTTGGCGATGGTGGTTCATATCCATATAAGACCCCCGTTCAAATTACAGGATTGGAAAACATTGTCGCGATTGAGACTTCGGCTAAAAATTTATTCGCTGTCAAATCCGACGGGACAGTTTGGATTCTCGGAGAATACTATAACGAACAATATGGCTGGACATGGACATACGACAACTTCCCAGTGCAAATTACGGGCTTGACAGGTATCACCTCCATAGCAGCAAGCACATGGCATACTGTAGCGCTAAAATCCGACGGAACTGTTTGGGCTTGTTATCAAAGCGGGTCAGGACAACTCAGTGGCGGCATAACGGAACATAACAAATTCACACAGGTCATAAACCTGTCCGATATCTGCGCTATTGCAGTCGGCTGGGGCCATACTATAGCGCTGAAATCTGACGGGACGGTTTGGGCATGGGGTCGTATAGATGATACCAACAATTATCAATACACTCCAGTTCAAATTCCAGAGTTGACTGATGTCATCGCAATATCGACTGGGTTTATGCACACAGTATGCATTAAGGCTAATGGAACTGCTTGGGCCTGGGGAAGAAATTCCAGCGGACAACTTGGCGATGGCTCAACAAAAAATCACAGCGCTCCGGTACAGGTCAAAAAGTAGCAATCGTATTTTTGCCCAATCAGCTTCTTCTTAGCAGGCGCCGGATATCCTTAACCAAGAGGACTCGCGATATTGACACTGACATGCACGGATTGTTAAACTGTGTGGCGATTCCGTGGTGCATTATTTGTTTGACGGAGCCAATATTTGACTGACGCAGCAATTGCAGGTAATAACGATGTTTCCCAGCAGCCACGCACGGGGTTGGTCACCGTTTTTACCGGCGATGGAAAAGGCAAAACCACTGCGGCAATAGGCACGGCCGTGCGTGCAGCCGGATATGGGCTTAGGGTTGGGATTGTCTTCTTTTTCAAGGGCAAGATGTTTAGCCAAGGCGAGGTTAAGGCTCTGGGTTCGCTGAGCGGCGTGGACATATGCAATTTTGGAGTTGATAACTGGGTCAAAAAAGGAGATGATAATTCCGCAGCAGCCGAGCAGGCGCAACAAGCACTTGCGACTTCTGCTAAAATGATTAAAAGTGAGTTGTATGACTTGGTTGTTATGGATGAGGTTAACAGCGCGGTGGATTTCGGCTTGATTGACGTGCAGGATGTGCTGGATATATTGCGTGCGCGCCCCGCACAAGTTGATATTATACTCACGGGGCGTAATGCACATCAAAAAGTCATAGAGGCATCCGATATAACAACTGAGATGAAATGTGTAAAACATGCTTTTGAGCGCGGTATTATAGCGCGCCAAGGGATAGATTTTTAGAACAAAAAATAACCGCATAAGGAGTACTGCAATGAAAATCACATTAAGCGTCATTAAAGCCGATGTCGGCGGGTTTGTGGGGCATTCGGATTCGCATCCGGATCTGCTGGCAAACGCCAACGAGTGTATGCAAAAAGCCAAAGATTCCGGTCTACTGGTGGACTTCCATGTCACCAAGTGCGGAGATGACGCCCAGTTGATAATGACACACACACTTGGTGTAGACAACCAGCAAATTCATGAGTTGGCTTGGAACACTTTCGTGAGTTGCACCGAAGTCGCCAAGAAACTCAAGCTTTATGGTGCCGGACAGGACCTGCTTTCGGATGCATTCTCCTGCAATGTACGCGGCATGGGTCCGGGCTTGGCAGAAATGGAAATCAACGAGCGTGGTTCCGAGCCGATAATAATTTTCATGGCAGATAAGACATCCTCAGGCGCATGGAACATGCCCCTTTATAAGATGTTCGCCGATCCTTTCAACACCATCGGCTTGGTTATCGCCGAAAACATGCACCACGGCTACTCATTTGAAGTGCATGACGTTATGAAAGGACAAAAGATTTCATTCAATACCCCTGAGGAAATTTATGACATGCTGGTTTTCATCGGTGCGCCTTCAAGATATTGCGTCAAAGCTGTCCATCATCGTGATACGGGCGATATCGCCGCCGTTTCCTCTACCCAGAAGCTATCACTTATCGCAGGGCGCTACGTTGGCAAAGATGACCCTGTGTGCATCGTGCGTGCCCAAGGCATTTTCCCCGCTGTAGGTGAAGTGCTGGAGCCTTTCTCCATGCCGCATTTGGTAGAGGGATGGATGCGCGGCTCACATATTGGACCTTTCATGCCGGTTTCCGTAGCAGACAGCATACCCACCCGCTTTGACGGACCGCCCCGTGTGGTAGCCTGCGGATTCCAGCTGGCCAACGGGAAGCTTGTCGGTCCGCGCGATATGTTCGCAGATAAAAGCTTCGATAATGCCCGCCAGAAAGCGCTTGATATGGCAGACTACATGCGTGCCCATGGTCCGTTTGAGCCGCATCGTCTGCCACTGGAAGAAATGGAATACACAACCATGCCTCAGGTGATGAACAAGCTAAAGGACCGCTTCACCCCCATCACTGACTAATTGGTAAAAAGACACAAATGCCTAAAGCGAAACTCCTCCTGGCAACCAATAACAAAGGTAAGCTGGAGGAGTTTCGTATTTTACTGTCTGGAGTACCCTTTGATCTGGTCAGTCCACACCAGGTTGGCGTGCAGCTCGACGTGGATGAAAGCGGCAAAACGTATTCTGCCAACGCCAAACTCAAGGCAAGGGCATTCGCCAAAGCCTCGGGATTACTCACGCTTGCAGATGATTCAGGGCTGGAGGTTGAAGAATTAAACGGTGCCCCGGGAGTGTGCTCGGCACGTTTCGCAGGACCAAACGCGGTAGATACACAACGGGTGGATTATCTGCTTTCCAAGCTTGAGGGCGTGCCGGATGACAAGCGCGCGGCGCGTTTCGTCTGTGTTATTGCCATAGCTTCCTGCGAGGGAAACGTACTTCTGTGTTCCGGAAGCTGCCGTGGAATGATAACCACGTCACCGCGGGGCACGAATGGTTTCGGTTACGATCCGGTCTTCTACTTTCCAAAATTAGACAAAACAATGGCCGAACTTGATGCTGAAATGAAAAACTGCATCAGCCACCGCGCACGTGCTACCGCGCGTGCATGCAATTTATTGGACAGGATATCATAATTTGTTTTACAACTGTCAGGATATTTAGTCCGGCATCACTTGCCGGCTTCAAGAAAGCCCCTTGAGCCAATTCATTCAAAAGGTATATACTAGATTATCACAACAATGGAGGGATAAATGAGAATATCCTGTCTTCAAGAGAATCTGAACCGAGGTCTAAGCCTTGTAGGTCGCGCCGCAGCTACGCGCACAACACTGCCGATTACAAATCACGTTATGTTATCCAGCGACCAAGGTCGCCTTAAGCTTGTATCCACCAATCTGGAAATGGCTGTCAGCTGCTGGGTCGGTGCTAAAATTGACGAGGAGGGGTCCGTTACCATTCCCGCCAAGCTGCTCACCGAGTTTGTGGCAACTTTGCCGAATGACAAAATCGATATGAGCTTACCAGCCAGCGGGGCTAAAACCTTGGAGTTAAAATGTGCGCGCTTTGAGGCACGCATTTCCGGCGTAGATGCCAAGGAGTTCCCTCCAATTCCAAAGGTAGACGACGGCATAACAGTCAAAGTGGAAATCGGCTTGTTGCGGCAGGCCATCAGTCAGGTGGTGTTCGCAGCAGGAACCGATGAATCACGCCAAATACTTACCGGCGTATGTGCCGAGTTTGAAGGAAAAACGCTTACCCTCGCCGCAGCAGACGGCTTCCGTCTGGCTGTTTATAAAATCCCTTTGGCATCCACTGTGGAAGGAAAATCCGTGGCTATCATTCCCGGGCGTTCATTGGCTGAACTCAACCGTTTGGCAGGAGATCAGGAAGAAGAGGTTGAGATTAAGCTTAACGCAACCAAGAGCCAAATCCTCTTCCGTCTTAAAGACGTGGAAATTGTTTCGCAGTTGGTGCAGGGGAATTTCCCACAATACAATCAGCTTATTCCGCAGAGCTTTAATACACGCGCTCTCGTAGATGTGGGACAGTTTTTACGCGCCACAAAGACAGCCTCAATCTTCGCACGCGACGGCAGCGGCATTGTACGTCTCATCATCGCCAATGGTGAAAGCGACATCACACCAGGGAAATTATCCGTATCAGCCCGCTCCGAGGAGATTGGCGAGGATACCGGTGAAATTGACGCCGTTGTTCAAGGCGAAGAAGCTAAAATTGCTTTCAATGGCAAGTATCTCATGGATCTCTTGGGCGCTATCAAGGAGCAACAGGTAGCCATTGAGATGAACACACCATCCAGCCCGGGCGTATTCAAGCCTATTGGGAATGAAGACTATATCCACGTTATTATGCCCATGTTTGTGCAGTGGTAATTAACTAGTTTAGCAGGGTAAACAGAGGCGATACTTTTACAATATCGCCTCTGTTTAAGTTTTATCCACGCCTCGCAAGTTTTTCTCATCTCCTCCAAATGGCTTTACTCTGAAACAATTTTTCGGCGCGAATACTCGTTCTTTTGTTATTTCTCATAAATATTGCCTGATATATGTGCTTGTGGATGGCTGTTTGGTTTGTGGTTGGTTTTAATTCCCCTGAAGATGGAAACAGATGATGTCAAAATGTTGCATGGTGTTAGATAGTGACAGTGGAAGAAGTCAAAATAAATATTAGTAATGATATTTACATTAATCTGTATGTGATTCAAGAACAGTTGTGTTTTACGTGCCATAGATTGTTACTCCTGCTGCCTCCTTCATCACCTTACATGGACAGACTTGCGCAGCCACAGGACATTACGTATCCTCCTATGTTATTGCATTCTCTAGTATGGGGTCCACGTTCTGCATGCAAAACATTCACTGGCT
>WRHS01000037.1 GCA_009783135.1 Dehalococcoidia bacterium | reverse complement strand
ATGGGATGGTAGCGGAACGGCAACCAGTCCATACCTTATTGCAGACGCAACGGATTTGGCAAAACTCGCAACGGATGTAAATAGCGGAAACGATTATGCCAATACATATTTCAAACTCACATCCGACATCGACCTTACCGCTTATAATCAAGACAACAACAGCTGGACTCCCATCGGTAATGACATGACCCCATTCAGAGGCAATCTGGACGGGAATAGTTTTGTCATCAAGAATCTAAACATAAACATGCCCAGCACGACATGTGTCGGTTTGTTTGGCTTGATTGAAATTAGCATTATCAAGAATCTCGGCATTGCCAGCGGAATAATAAATGGTGATATAACTGTTGGCTCTATTGCCGGAATTAACTTCCTCGGCACAATTGAAAACTGTTATAACACGTGTACAATCAACGGATTTACGTCACTTGGAGGCATCGCTGGCGCCAACTATCTTGGCACAATCGAAAACTGCCATAACACAGGCTCACTCAATGGGACAGCTGCCTTGGGAGGTATTGCCGGAATTAATGCCGGGGCAATCAAGAATTGCTATAGCTTGGGCACAATAAACGGCTTTAAAAGCATAGGCGGAATTGTCGGGTTCAACTACACCACTATTGAAAACAGTTACAACTCAGGGGCAATCAGCGGAGACAGCATTGTCGGTGGAATAGCCGGTTTCAACGGCGACAGAGTGGAAAACTGCTTCAATTGCGGCAATATATCAGGCAATGAAAATATAGGCGGCGTGGTAGGAGTAAACGATGAGTCTATTGAGAGCCTTATTTATGGGACAGATACCATAAGCATAGTTCGAAATTGTTACAACAGCGGCGCAATATCCGGAAAGGAAGCCTTGGGCGGTATTGTCGGCGGCAACTATGTAGCCAGCCTTACCGAAAACTGCTATAACGCCGGCTCAGTAGATGGTAACTCTGAAGTCGGAGGCGTGGCCGGTGTTAACTACCGCGGCACTGTCACAAACTGTTACTACAATAGCGAAGCATTTAGCGGTGCTGGAATTGGAATCGGTACAGTCGGTACCGTACAGGGCAAGACAACAGCCGAAATGACAACCACCGGCTTTGCTGCTTCTCTCGGCTCTGCATTTGAAAAAAGAGCGGCTGATGCCGACTATTGCTACTATCCTGAACTGAAAGTATTCAAGACTGACGGCAATTCTGCGGCTCAGACAGCCTCACAAATAAGCACTGCGGTCGCAAGAAGAACACCTATCATAACATCCATTCCCTCCACAACTGCCATCACTTACGGGCAGGCTATCAATTCATCCGCACTAAGCGGCGGCAGTGCCATTGACCCTGCCACTGGCACTGCTATCACAGGCTCTTTCTCGTGGAATAACCCCTCCTCAACTTTCCCTACTGTTGCCAACAGCAATTCCGCCGATTTCGCTCTGACTTTTACATCAGGACTTGACCTTTACAAGCCTGCCTCAGGTACCGCAAAGATAACCGTAAACAAAGCCAACCTGACCGCAGTCGCCGATAACCAATTCAAAACTTACGGCGAGAACAACCCGTCCCTATCCATATCCTACAACGGTCTGGTCAACAACGACTCTGCCGCCAGTTTCTCCTCACCTCCAACTATCTCCACTTCTGCCAACAGCAACTCGGATGTTGGCACTTATCCCGTTACTATCTCAGGCGGCACTTTCGACAACTACAACGTTACATACATCCCGGGTATTCTAACCGTATCCAAAGCCACCATCACTGTCACGCCTGACGATAAATCCAAAACATACTATGACGACAACCCTTCCCTTTCCTTCCAGTACAGCGGTTTCGTCAACGGCGAGAATGAAAATGTCTTATCCTCCAAACCCTCAGCTTCTACCACGGCTGATAAACTCTCAGATGCCGGTACTTACCCCATCACACTCTCAGGTGGCTCATCTGATAACTACACCTTCAACTACGTTTCAGGAGTTCTAACTGTCAACAAAGCCACTCTCACCATCACGGCGGACGATAAGGTCAAGACTGTCGGCAAAGACAACCCTTCCCTTTCTTTCCAATACAGCGGCTTCCTTAATGGTGAAGACGAAAGTGTCCTATCATCCAAGCCTTCAGCCTCAACCGATGCAGACAAGGATTCCCCTGTCGGGTCATACTCCATCACCATATCAGGTGGCTCTGCAGATAACTACACCTTTGACTATGTTTCGGGCACTTTGACTGTTAAAAAGGCTTTCCCAATCCTATGGCTTATCATTGGTGTGATCGCCATTGTGGTCATTGCCGGTGCAGGGGCATTTATTCTGCTCAGAAAACGTCGCGGGAAGACCACGGGGTAAATTGCATATACACAGACAACAGCATCATTGCTAAGCTTTGTTGTTTTTGCAAAAACACAAACAGACGTTATAATAGCGTGGGTATACACAAAAACCATGTAGGATATGTTGGTGTATAGCAATGTATGGAATGACACAATGCACGTCAGATGAAAAAGATTTCGGGGTGTTTCTAATTCACCGCCTCGCAGAGAGGTGGAATAAACCAGTACCGGAAATATACTCCATTCTCAACGATACAGATATATTGGATGGCTACGTCATCAAATGCTATGACGCACTGCATACATTGGGAGCGGAGTATCTAGTCGAGGACTTAACCGAGTTCACACGAGAAAAAGGCATCGCCGTATGATAGTCTATCACGGCTCGACAGTTGAAATACGCCATCCGGATGTCGCACATTCCAAAAGAAATCTTGATTTTGGTCCCGGGTTTTATACGACAACTTTCAAGGAACAGGCAGAAAGTTGGGCATTAAGAAAAGCACTGCGGCTAAGGGAGCCTGCAATTGTTAATGTTTATGCCCTAAACGATAAACTTGATGATTTTCGTAAAAAGGAGTTCACGAAAAACAATCGAGACTGGGTGGAGTTCGTTTGCGCCTGCAGGCGCGGCGGCGAAGTGTTCAAACAATACGACTTGGTAAAAGGCGGGGTAGCAAATGACAAGGTATATGTCGTCGTTGACATGTATTATCGCGGCATTTGGGATATGGAGAGGACACTATCTGAGTTGCGGTTTTATGAGCATAGCGACCAAATCTGCCTGTTGAGCCAAGAGCTGGTTGATAAGCATTTGATATTCACAGAATCCTATGAGGTTGCATGAAAATGAGCATGCACACGGATGAAAAACTGCTTGAATCAATGCTGAAAGAATCTTTGGAGAAAGACATCATCAGCTTGCTTTCTGAGCGCACCTGCATCACACAACGGGAAGCTATGGACGTCTTTTATAAAAGTGAGTTATCCAAGCAAATTGACAGCGGGACCTACGGCATCCAGTATCTTGACGCAGCATATCTGGTTAATGACCTGCTTGAGAACGAACAAACCATCGTCGGCATGTATGCAATTAACAGGTCATGAATAAAAAGTTTGGGCACTCAAAAATGCCGCTGAGCAAAAGGAGTAGGGAATGAGCACGCGAACAAAAGCTAAGGGGAAAATCCTATCCATATTTCTTCCATTGCTACTCGTAGCAGGTTTGGCATTTACCGGCATCTTTGCAGGAAACTACCCCTTAAGTGCCGCAAATGGTGTGTGGGCAGGAAACGGCACGGAGCAATCCCCATATCTCATCTCTGACACAGCGGATTTATCCAAACTCGCAGCTGATGTAAATGGCGGCAAAGGTTACGCCAACACATACTTCGAGCTCACTGCAGATATTGACCTAGCTAATTATAATTCTGGAGGGGGATGGACGCCTATTGGAAACATCGCACATTCATTTTATGGAAATTTCAACGGCGATGGTCATATTATTCACAACCTGACTATTAACAGAGCGACTTCTAATGATGAGGTAGGGTTATTTGGTTGCATTGACAACAGTACAATTATGAATCTTGGCATTGAAAACAGTGTGGTAATAGGTAACTCCGATGTCGGCGGAGTAGTTGGGCTCAGCTATATCAGCACAGTCTTGAACTGCTATAACACAGGGAAAGTAAGCGGAAATGCTGCAGTAGGAGGTGTAGTCGGTTTTAATGAAAACAGTATCGTTGAAAACTGTTACAACACTGGCAGTGTAAGCGGCACCAACGCTGTCGGTGGAGTTGTTGGAAATAATTTCGGCGGCACAATCAATAATTGCTATAACAGCGGCGCAATTACAGGAATAGGCTCATTCGCTGGTGGAGTGGCAGGGATTAATTACGCAGGCACAGCCACAAATTGCTATAACACGGGAGCACTAACTGGGGTTGAAATTGTAGGCGGTGTTGTAGGAGGGCACGTCGGATATTATGTTATCTCACGGCCGGGTATTGAAGAACACAAAAGCATAACTGAAAACTGCTATAGCACAGGAGTTATTGCAGGAATATCTCAAGTTGGCGGAGTGTCTGGATATAACTCCATCAGTAGTCCTAGATAGTGTGGACATGAGTTCATACTAATACTTTCAACCATAGTGCAATACAACGGATTTGTACAGCGGCGATAAAAGAGTCTGTGTTTTTAGCATAGCGTGTAGCGATGCCTCTCCAGCGCTTGAGATGCAGAAAGGCATTTTCCACCAAATGCCGTAACTTGTAAAGATACTCATCATAGGTTCGCTTTTCCTTACGGTTTTTCTTAGGCGGGATGACTACTTGCATATCGTCCTTGATAGCATACTCAACAATGGCATTACTGTCATAACCCCTATCAGCAAGCAGGACTTCGGCATTAATCCCTTCAATCAAGGGGATGGCTTGTTTACAATCCGCTGTGGTACCTGCTGTAACAATAGCTCTGACTGGCATACCATGCGCATCCACGGCCAGATGTATCTTGGTGTTAAGCCCCCTTTTGTACGTTCCATGGCTTGATTGCCACCTACCGCTCCTGCAGCATGAGGGTGAACCTTAACATGACTTGCGTCAATCATCAACCATTCAAAATCAGGTTCGTCTATCAATAATTCAAGCAGACGCTCCCAAGTGCCTTCCTTTACCCACCTCCTAAAGCGTTTTGCGACACTATTCCAATTGCCATATACAGGAGGTAAGTCTCTCCATGGTGCTCCGGTGCGAAGAATCCAAAATACAGCGTCTATAAACTTTCTATTGTCCTCTGCTATGCCACCCCACTGCCCTGCTTGACCCGGTAGATGGGGCTCCAGTAATTTCCATGTTTCGTCGGAAATATCATGCCTGTGTTGTGCGCTTTTCATTTGTTAGCTACTCCAATATGTGATACCTTGGAGTATACTACTGTTTTTATCACGTGTCCACACTATCTAGTGGTTGGAACTGCTACGACCGTCTTTTCGTGACGGAAGTCTTTGCAGATCCAAGCACTCCATGTGTTATTTACAATCAAAGAGATTATGGGGACAATTCAAAAGCAGATGTTTATTGGGTATATTATACATACTATTCTGGGACAACTCTTAATAAAGGTATTATAGTATATAACAGAACAACAACTGCTAAAGTCGTGAAAATTCAATTCAGGAGATGGGTAGACTAAAGGAGGATTATCAATGTATTGCTATGTAACTTATAACTCTGACGGAATAATCAATAGTGTGTCACGCCAAGACGAGCCGCGAAACGATGAACTGGACAATATTTTGTTGCCCGACGGCTGTTCTGTGCTGAATATCAGTGGACAAAAAGAATTCGACGACATGAAAATCCTTGATATCCACAACAACTACACCGTGAACGTCAAAACGAAAAAACTAGTTAAGCGCAAATAGGCTTTATCTTGAAATGGCTGAAAAGTGCAAGCTTTATTGACTGTAATAAAGCTTGCACTTTTCAGCGCGTATTCATTTTGGCAAGCAATACGACAGGTATTGCGTTTGGCTAATTCTAAAATTGGATTGAGTCTTGCCATTAGCATATAGCCAACTTCCGAGTTTGGCACACTATCCGGCGAGCAGAGCATATTTTGAAAATTTTTTGCCACAGTTCTGCATCATTTTCACATGAGCGTGAAAACACTTTTTTTCAGCATTGCACAGTCCCTATACTCCATTCTCCCCTCACCCGTAATGAACCCTTTCATCATCATGATAAATCAGTTCAATTAGGCATCATTGCACCACGCTCGTGTTCCCTCATCAAAACGCCATTTTTTAAGCCAAAAACGCGCATTTGACCACAGCCACATACCTTGCTATAATTACCTTTCGTCAATCGGAGGTGCTATTATTTACGCAATAATTGAAACTGGCGGAAAACAATACAAGGTCACTCCCGGCAAAAGTGTTCGGGTTGAGGCGCTGGCAGTTGATGACGGCGACAACGTAGAACTTGATCGTGTGCTGGCTATCGGCGACGGCGACAAACTGATTGTTGGCAAGCCCGTTATTGAGGGTGCCAAGGTAGTCGCTATTTCCAATGGCAACGGCTTAGGTACAAAAGTCTATGGCATGAAATACAAAGCCAAGACGCGCTACAGTCGCCGCATCGGACATCGTCAGGTATTCACCGAGCTCACAATCAACAGCATCATCGGTGCCGACATGCAGTCCGGTGCAGAAACCAAGGCGGAAAAGCCCGCTGCGAATGAAGAGGTAACTGAAAATGGCTCATAAGAAAGGTGCGGGGACTTCCCGTAACGGACGCGACAGCAAGCCTAAGATGCTCGGCGTAAAACGTTTTGGCAGTGAAGCTGTTACATCCGGCACTATTTTGGTACGTCAAATGGGTACCCACATCAAACCGGGCAACAATGTGGGCATCGGTCGCGACCATACCATCTATGCCACAATCGACGGCGAGGTCAAGTTTGAGCCTGCCGGCAAAAATCGCAAAAAGGTCAGCGTTTACGCTGCTGAGAATTAAGCCATGAAAGATACGATTCATCCGAAGTATTATGAAGATGCCAAGGTAAGTTGCTCCTGCGGAGCAACTTTCACGACAGGTTCAACCAGAAAAGAACTTCGTGTGGAGCTTTGCAGTGCCTGCCATCCTTTTTACACAGGCAACAAACGCATCGTAGACACCGCTGGACGCGTTGAGCGCTTCAATCAGCGCTATTCCAAGAACGTCCAGAAATAAGGCAACTCAACAGGATTATTACCAGAAAGGAGCGGGGCATTTAACCGCTCTTTTTTGTTTAGGGGACTTCACTATGGCAGAAAAATTCAGATACGGCGGACAGGCGGTAATGGATGGGGTCATGATGCGCGGAGCCAAAACCATCGCCACTGTAGTACGCCATCCCAACGGCACTTTAGCCAAAAAGGTACATCCTCTGCACTCCATCTATACAGGCCGCTGGCGCAGGATACCGTTCACACGCGGTGTTATTGCCATGCTTGAGGCTATGATTTTGGGCATGGAGGCTATTTTCTTCTCCACCAATGTTGCGCTTGAGGATGCCGAGAGTACAGATAGCCCTGATGCGCAAAAAGAGGGCTCTTCCATCAGCAAGCCGCTGCTGTGGGTTATGATGCTTATATCATTGGGCTTGGCTGTCGCATTGTTCTCCATCCTGCCTCTGTTTCTGTCAAATTTGATTCTGCGGGGACAGGGCGGCAGTTTGCTCTTCAACCTTATGGAAGGTGTCATACGTCTGCTGATATTCCTGACTTATCTTTGGGGCGTCAGCTTCATGCCGGATATCCGCCGCGTGTTCTCATACCACGGCGCAGAACACAAAACCATCCATGCCTATGAAGCCGGTGATGAACTCACGCCGGCTAACGTGCAGAAGCACACAACGGCTCACGTGCGCTGCGGTACTGCTTTCCTGCTGGCCGTCATGCTAATCGCCATACTAATTTTCGGGCTGGTAGGCAAGCAGGTGCTTTGGCTGTTGATATCATCCCGCATACTGCTTATGCCCGTGATTGCCGGCATAGCCTTTGAAATCACGCAGTATGGTGCGCGCCATATGGACAACATTCTTTTGCGCTGGATGGCAGCCCCGGGGCTTTGGCTGCAGAAACTCACCACGCGCCAGCCAGATGACCAGATGGTAGAGGTGGCCATTGCCGCTCTTAAAGAGGTTCTGATTGCCGACGGGGTCGTTCCTGCTGAGCCTGCGGTGGTTGTTATTTCAGCTGAGCCACAACTATAGCCGGCAAATCAAAAACCAAATCCCACCCCTATTTTTGCGACAGGGGTGGGATTTTTGTATTTACCCGGGTTATAACAAACTTGACATAGCCGCGCAATTACGCCAGATCTGCTACGGTGAGGCGGCGGTAGAAGCAGCTGCGCTCACCTGTGTGGCATGATGGTCCCTTGGGGCTTGCTTTCACAAGTACGGCATCAATATCGCAGTCATACCATACGTCGGTAACCTCAAGGAAATTCCCGGAGGTTGCGCCTTTATGCCACAACTCCTGACGGCTACGGCTCCAAAACCATGCGTGTCCGCTTTCCAAAGTAAGCTTGAGAGACTCGGCATTCATATATCCAAGCATCAGCACGTCACCTGAGGCGGCGTCCTGAATGATGGCAGGTACAAGACCTTTTTCATCCCATTTTACAGCAAGCATAGCACCTTCCTTACGTTATTTTGATAGTAGAATGACTGTTTTTAGCACGTTAAAAGGACCAAGACCAAAGCGCCGGACTAATTTTGTGCCGCCGAGAGTGCTTGTGCCAAATTAATATCACCGGTATAAAGCGCACGTCCAATAATCACTCCCTCAACCCCCAGTTTCTTCAAAAGCTTAATATGCAGAACGGAAGAAACCCCACCTGAGGCAATAACCGGAAATTTCGTGGTATCAGTAAGCTCAAAAAGGGAGGCAAAATTTGGCTCTGTAAGTGTGCCGTCGCGCCCGATGTCGGTATAGACAAAGCGTCGCACTCCCAAATCCACCATAGAGAGGGCGAAGCTTACCACAGGCAACTCCGTAGTTTTCTGCCAGCCATGCGTTGCCACAAAACCGCCTTTTGCATCAATTGAAACAACAACAGCTTGACCGAACCTGCGGCATGCCTCTTGAACAATTTCAGGGCGGCTCACAGCTGAGGTGCCCAATATCACGCGGTCCACGCCAATTCCTATGTATTTCTGCATCGTCTCCATAGTGCGAATGCCGCCTCCGACCTCAATGGGAACAACTACTGAGGAGACAAGACGCTGAATGACATCCAAATTGCCAACATCCCCCGTTGCGGCACCATCCAGATCCACAATATGAAGCCGCGTAGCGCCAATTGACTGCCATCGCAAAGCCATTTCCAACGGGTCGTCGGCAAAGACAGTCTCCTTATTGAAATCGCCCTGATATAGGCGCACACACCTGCCGCCACGAATGTCTATAGCCGGAATAATCTCTATCGGTTCCACCTCAAAACGTAATGTCAGACATTATAACACCACAGACCCAAAAGTGTCATTGAGACGTGAGAGAACTACATCAAAACAGGATAAGTCCGTTGACGCACAAGCCTTTAGTTTGTCAAAAAAGTCATTTCGTCAAGGCTAAACATTTGTATTACACTAATGTTTTAACAACCTCATGGAAAATTTTAGGCACAAAATGCACAAAATAATTTGAGCAAATATTTCAGTAAACATATATTGACATTAGTGTTACTTTATCGTTTATGCTATGCCAAGATAACCTTTGATAGGTAAACCATAAAGGTTCTTGTCAAATGGAACGTCGATATTACTAGAAGCTATGAAAGGAAACACTACTATGGGAAACAAAAATGTTATGGCATCCAGGAAAGTCACAAGGTCCATTTTCACATGGGCTCTCCTATGTGTTATGGCTGCCGGCTTGTTTTTGTCAGGGTTTGTGGCAAGTCAGGCATCTGTTTCGGCAGCAGATGCAAGTGTTTCAACCGAAAAGGAACTCCTTGATGCTGTTGTCCTCGCTCCAACAACCGCACCAGGTAACACCATCCCATTCGTAATAGAGTTTGCAGGAGACATTTCCTTGTCGTCCGGTACTACTCTTGATATCCCTGCGGGTGCGAATGTCACACTGACGGGGAATTACAATCTGGTCGGAGCGAACGGACAACCTACCATTACCGTGCCAAGCGGCGCAGTCGCGACAATTGACGGCATCACCGTAACGCATGCCCCTGGCGCAACAGGCAACAGCCGTGGTATTACCATAGGCAATGGTGGTGCACTCAGACTAACGAGTGGAAGTATTTCAGGTAATGCGGCATCCGACGGCGGCGGCGTATTTAATGACGGCGGTACTTTTACCATGTCAGGCGGCAGCATTTCAGGTAATGCCGCAAACAGGGGCGGCGGCATATTCAACGATGGTACCTTCACACTGACCGGCGGAACCATTGGCGGAAGCCCTGTTACTAAAAACAGCGCAAGAAGTGACGGTGGCGGCATTTATAATGCCGGGTCCTTTGCCCAAATGACCATGTCAGGTGGAACGATTTCCTACAATAGTGCCACAGGTGGCGGCGGTGTATGTAACAGCGGTATATACGAAATGACCGCAGGAACAATCAGCGGCAATTACGCATCAGGCGGCGGCGGCGTTCTGAACTACAACTCCTTCAGCATGTCAGGCACTGCCGCAATCACGGATAACTTCGCTGAACGCTACGGCGGCGGCGTGGAAAACAATGGCTCTGGTGCAGGCAGCAACACCATATTCAACATGAGCAGTGGAAGCATTTCAGGTAATACGTCCGGCTATTCCGGCGGCGGTATGTACAACGCTTATCGAGCCGAGCTCAATATGTCCGGAACCGCTGTCATCTCAGGAAATAGCGCTAACACATTCGGAGGCGGCGTATCCAACTGGGATAACAGTCTTTTTAACATGTCTGGTGGTGCAATTTTCTCCAATGACGCCGCTTACGGCGGCGGAGTATTCAGCTACTACGGCATAAGCGTCAACATGTCGGGTGGTGCAATTTATGTCAACAATGCCACCAATTCCGGCGGAGGTGTATTTAACTGGGAAAACAGCACGTTCAATATGTCGGGCGATGCCTCCATATACAACAATGATGCCGCAGCAAGCGGCGGCGGTGTGGCTAACTGGGCAAACAGTGCATCAGCCGCAATCACTTTCACCATGTCAAACAACGCCAGCATCACGGGTAATTGTGCCAGCAATGGCGGGGGAATTTTCATTAATGACGTGGCGCCCCATAACATCTCAATAATCAGCGGCGTCATCTCAGGCAATAGTGCCACAATTAACGGCGGCGGAATCTGGATTGCACACGACAGCCTGGCTCAACTCAACATAGGTGCAGGCGTCAGATTTTCCAACAATGGCGCTGCCACAATGCATAACATAGCCGACAGCGACAAGCCCACATACAACGCGCACGTCCTTTGCACCAACTGGAGCGTGCCATTTGAGCAGGGCTATAACAACTACGACGTCAGCTATACCAACACACCTGAGTTAAAAACCGTAACCTTTATACAAAACCACGAAGACACTGACAACACCATCATCGCCAGTGTCTTCGTAGGCGAGGGCACTGCTATCGGCTCTCTGTTCCCCAATCCGTCAAGGACAGGCTACAACCTAAGCGGTTGGAATACAACAAGAGACGGCTCGGGAATAACATATAGCGCCACCTCACCCGTAATCACGGGGAATTTAACCCTCTATGCACAATGGGAAGAGTTTGAAGAGACTAAAGAGTTCACCCTAACCTATGACGCAAATGGCGCAACAGGCACGATGGAACCCTCTCTCGTGACCTATGGCGTGAATTTCACCCTGCCAGCGAATGCCTTTACACGCCCGGGCTTCACCTTCAGCCACTGGAACACCAGAGCCAACGGAACAGGCACCTCCTGGCAGAATGAATGGGAGTTCAGTCCATGGGAATATGCATCCGACATGACTTTCTATGCCCAGTGGGTTCCTGACAATAAATTCTCTGTCATATATGACGGCAACGGCAATACCTCGGGCACTGCACCAATTGATATCAATAGCCTCTACCTTGGCGGTAGCATGGTTACCGTACTGGGTCAGGGTAATCTGGCAAGAACCGGTTATACCTTCCTTGGTTGGTCAACCAGTGCCACGGCAACGTCTGCCACATACACTGCAGGAGCTACATTCACAATCAACTCCAATGTTACCCTCTATGCCGTGTGGCAGGCTCTTCCCACCTATAGAGTTACCTATAACGGCAACGGTAATACCTCGGGTACTGCGCCTGTTGATGCTAACAACCCATATCCTGCCGGTAGCACTGTAACAGTACTGGGTCAGGGTAATCTGGCAAGAACAGGTTATACCTTACTCGGCTGGGCAACCAGTGCCACGGCAATGTCTGCTTCGTATACTGCAGGCTCAACGTTCACAATCTACTCCAATGTTACCCTCTATGCCGTGTGGCGCATCATACCTCCTACCACCTATACGGTGACAGTTGATGACAGCGCAGCCAGCCCGAATGGTTCGGGAAGCTATGAGGCAGGGGCCTCAGTTACCATTCGAGCCGGAAGCAAAGCAGGTTATACATTCACCGGTTGGACTGTTGTTTCAGGCGGTGTGAACGTTGCGGGCACCGCAACAGCCGACTTTACCATGCCAGCAAGAGACGTGGTTGTGAGAGCTAACTGGGAAGAAATTCCTACTCAGCCAGCCAACTTCAGAGTTGATGTAGAAAACAGTTATGCTGATCAGAATGGTTCTGGCACTTATGATGTAGATGCCACAGTAACCATTCATGCCGGCACACGAGATGACGGCTATGTCTTTGTTGGCTGGACGGTAACATCCGGCGGCGTAACGCTGGCTGATTCACGCAGCCCGTCAACTACATTCATCATGCCAGAATGTGACGTTGTTATCCAAGCCATCTGGGAATATTCCAATGTAGATACTGGCAGAGACTCCACAGATGCCAAATGGGCACTACTCAACCTAATCCTCTGCTGCATCGGTGCCATGGTTGCCGTGTTTATCTTGGTTCGTGCTTCCATCCTGAGGCACAAGAAAACCAACCTGTTGTGGTTACTGCTTGCCGTAGTTGCCGGCATTGCCGGTGTCGTGGTATTCCTCATAACCGAGAATATGCGCAATCCTATGACGTTCGTTGACTGGTGGAC
>WRHS01000036.1 GCA_009783135.1 Dehalococcoidia bacterium | reverse complement strand
CTTCAAAATCTCGAATGCTATTGTCTGCTTTATCCCAGTTTTCTACGGACACATCTTCAATTGTTTCTAGGTCATCAATTTCTGTAATTGAGCCAAACATTTTATACGAATACGAACTCATTATCGATCCCGCTTGTATAGTCGGAATAGCAAGAAACACAAAAACGAGTACTATTGCTATCGAAATTGTTGATATTATCCCTGCTGATACTAATTTTCTTTTATTCATAATATTCCATATTAACAACTTTTCTTTCATGATAGGAGAAAAATCTGTTTGTTTCAATTCCACGAATAATGCTAGAATTGCTCCCATGATACTGGAAACACTTCCGCTGGGAGACTACCAAGCCAACTGTTATTTATATGCCTCGACCAAAACCAGAAGCGGCTTTGTCATAGACCCGGGTGGCGAGGCATCTGTCATCTTAAGTCGCATTAAGGAACTTTGCCTGAGCATTGAGGCTATTATCCTAACGCATGGTCATCCGGACCACACTGATGCGTTGCTTCAGGTAAAGGCAGGGAGCAATGCGCCAGTATGGGCTCACGAGGATGCCGTCTCCGACCTTAACAACAGGCAGCTATATGCCATGCTAGGTTTTTGTTACAACAGCATCAACCCCGACAGGTTGTTACGTGATGGTGACGTGCTGGGCAACGGTGACGAAAAGCTAAAAGTATTGCACACGCCGGGGCATACGCTTGGATGCATATGCCTGCTGGGCGGTGGCGTTGTATTTACGGGAGACACACTGTTCAACGGAAGCATCGGGCGCACTGATATGCCAGGCGGAAACCCGTATACTATCATGGACAACATCCATTCTAAGTTGATGACACTCACGGATGAAACGGTGGTGTATCCAGGTCATGGACCGTCTTCTACAATCGGCGAAGAGCGTTTAATAAATCCGTTCCTGCGTTAACCTGTGTATTAGAGCACTCTCAAGCTCTGGAGGACTTAGCTTTTCGCAGCGAAGGAGTTACTTTTTGCCAAATGAGGTCGGCTATAGCCTTTCTTGAGAGAGTAGCATCCACCACGAAAAAGCGTCGCGGCTCGGCGCGAGCCAACTGCAAGTAGCCTAGGCGTACCTGCTCGTGAAAAGCCAGTTCCTCCGCCTCAAAGCGATCCTGGCGCCTTTTGTTTTTACGCGCAAGCCCGCACTCAGCCGGCATATCCAGCAGTATTGTCAACTTTGGCTTCAAGCCATCGGTGGACAGTTTATTGAGGGCTTTAATAGTGTCAAAATCCAATCCGCGCCCATAGCCTTGATAGGCAATTGTGGAGTCATAAAACCTGTCGCAAAGGACCACTTCGCTTTTGTTGAGAGCCGGCAATATGACGTCATTACATAACTGGTTGCGCGAGGCACTGAACAGCAACAATTCTCCGGTGGCTGAAAGAGCCAACTCCTTGTGCCATTTCAGCCATTTGGTGATGTTTTCACCCAGAACAGTGCCGCCGGGCTCATGTGTCAAAACAGCCGCAATACCGTATGATAGAAGGCGGCGATACAACTCCTTGCTTTGAAAGCTTTTGCCGCAGCCCTCACAACCCTCAAAAGTGATAAAGAGGCTCATCTAACGCTCGTCCCTATAAATCATAACCCTACGGTGCGGGTCGCGTCCTACGCTTTTTGAGGTAAGCATATTGCGCTCGGCAATAAGATGCTGCAGGCGGCGGATATAAGCCCCCTGCGGGTTCAGTTCCACAGGGTTTTCCCTGTTACTCAGCACCTCACCGGCGGCGTTTGCTGCCTCATTCAAGGCAGCGGCAAGCTGTTCACGGTGCTCTTCGTTTGGCTCAAATTCAGGGTGCGGGATATTAGCCTGCGGATGCATGGTTGCTAACATATGGCGCAGCTGCATAGGCGTGTGCGTGCGCAACACATAAATGGGTATGCCGTGAGATTCGGCATCGCGAATTTTTTGCGGCTTACGGCGGAAATAACTCTTGGAGGTGACCATCAGTCCTGCTGTGCGCAAGTCGTCGGTAATGCAAATTGGCAGCTTCATCTGAGCGGCTTCTTCCTCAAGACGCTGCCTGTTTATGCCGAAAAGATACATACTTGGCCCATCTTTGCGTTTATCGGCAAATCGTTCGCCGGCATCGCCTCTGCCATGTGACGAGCGTGCCGGCTCCTGTTTTTCAACCCGCACCTTGCCGTCCTCCAGCCAGCGCAGTTCCGTTGCTGGCTGCTGTCCGCGCAAACTGTCATCCACCGCCTCAGCAGTCTCAGGATGCACCGCAACCTTATATCTGTCCTGTATTTCCACCACCACACCAAATGTCGGCGGCGACTTGCGCTCCAGAATGGTCTTTTGCGTACCGCGCCGTTTAGCTTCCTCATCCCCCAGTGTAACAGCCTGTATGCCGCCTACAAGGTCTGAAAGAGTGGGGTTAATCATCAGATTCTCCAGCGAGTTGCCGTGTGCTGTGCCGATAAGCTGCACGCCGCGCTCTGCAATTGTGCGCGCTGCCCCAGCCTCAAGTTCCGTACCGATTTCATCGATTATAATAACCTGCGGCATATGGTTTTCCACTGCCTCAATCATGACGGCGTGTTGTTTGTTTGTGGCAGATACCTGCATGCGACGGGCACGCCCGATGGAAGAGTGCGGAATATCTCCGTCTCCGGCGATTTCATTTGATGTATCCACAATGACAACACGCTTATCCATATCATCGGACAGCACGCGAGCAGCCTCGCGCAGCATGGTAGTCTTGCCGATGCCTGGGCGCCCCAGCAACAGCACGCTTTTGCCGGATTGAATGATGTCCTCAATAATCTTCACTGTGCCATGCACCGCACGCCCCACGCGGCAGGTAAGTCCTACAATGCGCCCCTCGCGGTTGCGAATGGCCGAGATGCGATGCAGCGTGCGGGCAATACCGGCGCGGTTATCATCACCAAATCCGGAAATGCGCGACGTGACATAATCAATATCATCTTGAGTAACTTCGCTGTCGCAAAGTGTCACATTGCTCTCAGCGAACCTTGCCTCCGGCTTGCGCCCCAAATCAATGATAATCTCAAGCAGACTGTCGAGGTCGCTATGCGTTGAGAAAGCTGCCTGTATGCCGGGAGGCAACCTTTGCAGCAAAAGCTGAAGTTCAGGATTAATTTGGCTTTCTTCAGTTCCGTTATTTTCCATATGGTAGTTGCACTCTTTAAAAACACCCAAGGTTTCAGTCATTAGTTATAATCCTCAATAGTATAGCAGTATAACCGCTCCGTCAACGACTGCGCCGCAACGCTATGAAAAGGCTCTCTTGCATAATGCATCACACTCTCCAAAATAAAACTGCTCAACCTCACGAGCAGTTTTATTTTGGGCTCAAATGCAGTTTACGATGCAAAGGTAATGCTGATATTTCCGCTCACGGTACTGATATCAAGCGTATTGCCTGCATGATAATTCACATTACCAGCGCCGGCTTTTGTGCCGTTGATAGATACATGTCCGCTCACAACGGCAATGTTGCGGTTGTATTGCTGCTCTGTCCCCCGGGTGGTAAGTTTCACGTTTCCGGATACGGCATGCACCCTTGTGTTACCGCTAAATATCCCGCTTAGGTCAGCTTTGCCGCTGGTAAGATCGGCGTTCAAGCCACCCGACTCCAGATATGACGCGGTGAGGTTGCCCGACACCAGACGAAAGTAAAAGGTGTTGGCTTCGCCGTGCGTTATATGGATTTTTCCACTGGTTGCCGTCATTGATACGTCACCTGCAATAATACTGCCAATAGTCGTGTTGCCAGAGATTTGGTTTACGTGAAAGGTCTTGCATTGCACGGCATCGATATCAATGCGGCCGCTGACACTTTTGATTTCCACGTCATTTAGGCGTGCGCTTTGTGGTATAAAGATGGTTATATACTCCTGCTCAGCGCCAAGAGAAAAACGCATAAAGTCGTGATACCAGCCATCTGGTCTTGTGATTACCAGTGCGCCATTGTCGTATGAGTAATTAAAGCATTGTTCTACCCTGCTGTTGAACTCAAAGCCGTAATCATCTGATTGCACAAATTTAATATCGGCTGACTGAACATCGATGAAAATGTCATAAAACGCATCAAGTTCCCTCTCCTGTACGAGGGTCGTTTCCCCGGAGTACATATGCAGGCCGTTGTTGTCGAAATAAAACCCGTTTACGTTTGCGCCTGCCACAGCGCCGGAAACTGTAAAACATATACCAACGACAGCTAAAATGGCGATGACAATCCAAAAGCGCTTCATTTTGCACCTCTCTTAATTAATAATTTCCCGATCCATTTTTGTAAAGCACGGAAGACAACCTGCCCAAGTTTAATGGACAAACCGGTGATTACAACCCCGATGACAAATGTAAGTATTCCCACGCCAAGATAAAACAGCCCCGTTGCAATCCCCTGTGAAAAAGACCAAAAGCCAATCACGATGGCAAACAAACCAGCTAAGGCAACTGCTACACCCGAAAAGCCGATGGAAATAAATACCATGATTATTGAAAAAACCAGCGCAATGATGCTGATTACGATCGGCAGCGCTATAGGGGAAGCACACAAAGCCAGAATCGTTATAAGTAATACATTGTTCCTTTTGGGCTTTGCTTTTTCCGCGTCATTAACCACATACTCACCGATGATTTTGGATGCCACAGCAGACGGTGAGCCGAGCGCGGCAATGGTCTGACTGTCGTTTTGTGAGCCGGCATCGTTGAAATACTCCTCATAGTAACTCACTGCGCTTTCTATCTCGTCCTGCGGAAGCCGCCTAAGCCTTTTTCTAAGTTCACTGATAAACTCGTTTCTGTTCATGTTACTTTTCTCCATTCGCGCCACTTGTATCACAGGAACGGGCTTGTTTTGTTTGGGGCTCACCGTCCTGATGCAACAAAAACTGCTCTATATTATTTTTATACTGCTGCCAAGCTGTCTCATATTCACGCAAAGCCACAGCGCCCTTTTTAGTCAGCTTGTAATATCTCCTGTTTCTCCCGTCGTATGGCTCGTCATACGACGTGAGCAAATCATCCTTTAAAAGCCTGCGCAGCACGGGATACAACGCTGATTCCGAAATATCCATCCGTGTCTGCATTTTCTGTGTAAGTTCATAGCCATAAGCCGGAGCGTTTGATAATGCACCCAAAACGCAGGCATCAAGCAGAACACCGGCAACAACAAAGCTCATTAGGTTCCTCCTTTCGCATGTGGAATATTAGAAAACTCATCTATTATTCCGTTTGAAATATGGAACATTCTTTCACTTCCGTCAAGCAGCGATGTGTCGTGCGTTGCAAATATAAGGATTTTATCTTCGGTCGCCTTTTTGAGCATTTGCATTACTGACAAGCCTGTTTCATGGTCTAATGATGCGGTGGGCTCATCGGCGAAAATTATACGCGGATTTTTTATCAGGGCACGTGCGATAGCGACGCGCTGGCGCTCTCCTCCTGACAGGCAGGAAGGCTTTTTATGTATATGCTCTTTCAGCCCAAGGTTGTCCAAGATCTCCACGGCTTTCGATTTAACACTGGAGTTGGTGTTTTTTACTGCGAGAGTGACATTCTCCAGCACGGTTAGGTAACCGATAAGGAAATGCTGCTGAAATATAAAGCCAAATTCTTTGTATCGTTTTTCGAGCCTTTCTGATGTCGTATGACACTCAACTCCATCAAATAACACCTTTCCGTCTATTGGTAGCCGTAAAAGAGATAGTAGGTATATCAGAGAACTTTTGCCTGAGCCGGAAGGTCCAGCCAATACAACTCTGTCTCCGTTTTCAATGCATAGATTTAAGTTTTCAAAAATTACCTTTTCTTTCGTACCATCAGGATATATCAGCTTTAGATTTTCTGTTGTTATCGTCATTACTATCTCCCCTCAATTACTGCAACGAGGTCTGTTTTTCTGAAGCGCCATAAAATCGGTAAGGTTGCGCAGGCAAATACCATAACCGGTACAACACATGTGAGAATCAACCCGAATAACGAGTACACCGCCAAAGGCTTGCCTCCAGGTGAAAAAACCAGCATGTCAAGCAAGGACAATAACATCAAAGACATCCCATATCCTATTACTGTGCACATAAGTGATAAGGAAAAGACCTCTTTACAAATTAGACTCATGACGTTGCGTCTGGAATAACCGATTGCAAACAGAATTCCAAACTCACTTTGCCTGTCTGAGTAAGTAATCATGATGATAGCACCTACAGAAACGCTCATGGCAAAAACGACTACAATGAGTACCAATCCTATAATGGATTGGATTCCGGCAAGCTCCTCATTCAGTTCTTTCTGTAAAGTGTTGTAAGTAAACAATCTTGCCTCTGTCTTACCAAACGTCGATAAATCACTGTTCAAAGAATCAATATTTGTTGTCGGAAATACCAAAACGCCGATAGTATGCATAGACATATCCACTCCGGCATCTTCAAGGGCTTCAATGGCATAGGATTTTGTGCCGAAACTTAACATTGGACCGTTTGTCAAACTTCCGACAATCGTATAGCGCCCCATTACCCATTCACGCTCATCCACGACATCGCCGAACTCGTCGCCAACATTTAATCCTTTATTGCGTAAAATATTCTCGTGCAAAACAACCTCGTATTCGTTTTGCTGAGGCAGTCTTCCTTCCTTAAGTTTTAAACCAAAGTCATCAAGAATTTCTTGCAATGGGCATTGGGTAAAGATTACTAAAGCACCAGCATTTCCCATCAGTGAAGTATAAGAGGTGGTCTCAAATGTGATTGGCACTGCTTTCTGTACGCTGTCAAATGAATTGATTTTGGCTACTGTTTCATCGGGTAAGAAGAACTTGCCGTCCGGTGCCATAACAACTGATGCGGTAACAAACGGCTTTACCATTGTGTTTTCGGCGCTTACAAACGCCGAATTTATCAGTGAACAAGTAAACGAAATGGACAGAACAATTAAAAAGAATATACTCACCACCAGAAATGACTTCTTTTTGTTCTCCATGAAGTATTTATTGGCACTTAATGCTTTTAGTTTCATAGGCTTCCATCTACTCTTTCTTCGACATATTTTTAGTTAATTGCTTAAGCAACAATATTATATGACGAATAGTAATATTGTGTCAATAGTTATTGTTTACTTAATTTTTGGGGTATTCAACATGAAGCTGTCTGAAACTAAGGCAACGATGCAGTTTCAATCAGTTGGAAGGCTGGAACAGACAACAATTTAGCTACACCTGCGGCTTTGTAAAACCCACTCACAACTAACAGGATAACAGCGGTTTTTTTGCCGGAACTCCGTTACGGCGGGGATACTGCGCCGGAGTGTTGCGGGACTTGCTTACAACTACCAAACAGCGCGGCTCATTTAATCCGGTTATTGTAACAGGAATAATTCGGTCCGATTGCCCCCCAAGCGCTGAGATGGCGTTGGCTGCAGATTGCAGCTCATCATCAAGAGAGACTTTTTTCTGTGCTATTAGCACTCCGCCTATCTTGCAAAAAGGCAGGGTTAGTTCACTTAGCACCGCCATTTTGGCCAGCCCGCGCGTTAAGACCACATCAAACTGTTCGCGGTACTCTATCATCCGTGCGGCGTCCTCAGAACGGGCGCACAACACATCTACATCGGCAAGGTTCAAATGCCGCACTAAATGGCGCAAAAAATCACACTTTTTGCCGGTGGCTTCCAAAAGGGTTAATTTTATCTGCGGGAAGGCAATTTTCAGCGGTATGCCGGGGAACCCTCCACCGGTGCCAACGTCTAAGAAACGCAAAGCATAGGTGATTGGTTGCGGCAATGCCAACACAACCGACAAAGAATCAACAAAGTGTTTTAGCTGTGCATCTTGGTAATCTGTAATAGCCGTTAGGTTAATTTGGCGATTCCACGCTATTAAATCGTCATAATACGTCTGAAACTGCTCAAGTTGCACTGAGGACAACCTGATATTCAAAGCAATCGCGCCATCAATTAGACTTTGCATAGTGCTGTGTATTATAGCAGGAGTTTCTTTTGCAATTGATATTTATTTGCAGCCATGGCATTATGTTTGACATAATGCACCGAAGTTTTTGAAATGAAATCCAAAAACTATGGCAAAATCATATTTTTGGCTGTAAAATCAAATACCTGCATTAACTTGACGCCGTCCGCACAAGGGTGTGGAGCAGCACAAAAATGTGGTCTGTGTTATAGTGTATGTAAGTCCGCTGGGGGTGC
Organism: Dehalococcoidia bacterium; assembly: GCA_009783135.1. Taxonomy (GTDB): domain Bacteria; phylum Chloroflexota; class Dehalococcoidia; order Dehalococcoidales; family UBA1222; genus WRNG01. Next base: position 5,345 of record WRHS01000036.1, on the reverse strand, counting down.
GATAAGCTGAGAGTTCTATTTTAGAACAACCCCTGGAACCTGAACTCGATAATTCGAGCGGAGGCAAGCGGCGGTTTGATAAGCCGGCGCACTGCCGGCTTTAATGCTAATAAAGGAGACAGTATGACACAACTGGAACAGGCAAGGCAGGGAATTATTACTCCGCGTATGCAGGAAGTTGCATGCAAAGAAAGCCTTGACGTTGAATATATCCGGCACGGATTAGAAACAGGCACGATCGTCATACCGGCAAATATGAATCACCCTCATGCCGAAGCACGTGGCGTTGGCAAGGGGCTTTCAACAAAGGTAAATGCCAATATAGGAACGTCTTCGGATTTCATAGACTTGGACACTGAGTTAAACAAGCTTGATATTGCCATACAATCAGGCGCTGATGCTGCAATGGATCTATCCACTGGCGGAGACCTGCCTCACATCCGCCGCACAATACTGCAGCGCTCAACCATACCCATCGGCTCTGTGCCTATCTATCAGGCGGGTGTGCAGGCACTTAAAAATCATGACGCCGTTGTCAAGATGACGGAGGATGAACTCTTCGATGCCATATATGACCACTGCCGCGACGGCATTGATTTTATCACGGTACATTGCGGTGTGACACAGCGGGTCATATCCTTGCTCAAGCAGCAGAAACGCATAACCGATATCGTTTCGCGCGGCGGCGCTTTCCTTATGGGATGGATGCTTTATCATCTGCGCGAAAACCCTCTTTATGAGCATTTTGACCGCTTGCTGGATATTGCCCGTGAGTTTGATGTGACACTGAGCCTTGGCGACGGGTTGCGTCCAGGGTGTGGCGCTGATGCTACCGATCGGGCACAGGTTGAGGAACTGGTGACCTTGGGTGAACTGGTGCAACGCTCACGCGAGGCAGGTGTACAGGTGATGGTAGAAGGTCCGGGACATGTTCCTCTAAAGCAGATTGAAGCCAATATTCTTATGCAAAAACGTCTGTGTCAGGAAGCCCCATTTTATGTGCTCGGACCATTGGTGACTGATATTGCCGCGGGGTATGACCATATTACATCGGCGATTGGCGGTGCTATTGCCGGTGCCGCAGGGGCCGATTTCCTATGCTACGTCACACCGTCAGAACATCTGTCGCTTCCGAATGTTGAAGATGTAAAACAGGGCGTTATGGCATCGCGTATCGCAGCGCATGCCGCAGATGTGGCAAAAGGCGTCGCTGGGGCATCAGAGCGCGACCGCAAAATGTCCATAGCACGAAAGAAACTGGACTGGGAAACACAAGCCAAGCTGGCACTTGACCCTGAAAAAGTACGGCAGGTTCACGAGCAGCACCACACGTCAGGTAAGGCATGCTCAATGTGCGGTGATTTCTGTGCTATGCAACTGGTTTCACAGCATCTCGATATTGATATGCACAAATGCTGACAATCCACATTAAGCCGACAAATGCAAAGACTGCCAGCACTAATCGTTCGGATTAATTTGAAAAGTTAGACATTTATGTCTGGCAACTACTCCAGCAAGCTTTGGGGCGTTGCGGAAATGTGGTTAAACCAATATCTTTTCGGGTTTTCTGACCGACTGTAACAATCGCTCAACTTCCACTTTTATGGCAGGATCTCTAGGCTTTGCCATATCAGCCTTAAAACGCTCAGCTTCTTTGTGAGTATATTCATTGATTTCTTGCGAGGACATACCTTTGCATATCTCATAATGCCACTCTCTGATTTTATGGATGTCCTCAATGGTGAAATCAGGACTGATTTCAGGTTCTGGAATAATATTCATCGTTAAAATCCCTCCTTATAAGCACATATGGAGCGTAAATTAGGACATCTCTAAATCCCTCAAGTGCTGCAATTGCTCTCGCGCCATCAATCGTTTTGACATTGACCATGTGGTTTAGATTCCATGACACGATAATATCGCATCCTGCCATCAACGCAGAGGCAATGTGCCGGCAATCGTTGAAATCACGTTCTGTTAAAACGCCGAATCCAATAAACTTTTTTGCTATCTCTATGGTTCTGTCATCAGGTTCAACCATAGTGTAGGGGATTTTCTCAAGGAAACTCATTACGTAGCTTAATTTAGGCTCCCGACATTTCCTTAATTCAGAGAAAACTATTTCAGACAACACAATATCAAATTCTTCAGCTTGTATTTGTTCCCACAACTGCAAAGTTATTGCCATCCAATCAGGCTTATCTGGTGCATATAGATGGCTAATAACAGAAGTATCAAGGTATAGCTTTTTCTTCACCTAGTTAATATCTCCACCTAACATGTTCGCTTATATTTTCCATACCCTCTAACTATAACGCAAAAATAAACTACTAGCAATGAGCCAAGGAGCGCCGTTATATAGACAACACTTAACTCAATCTGCATATAATGTCACACCGATAGCTTCATCCAAAAATAGTCTAACACTACGGGCGCGCAGCAAAAAAATTACACAGTGATAACGAATAGGCGGAGAACTTTGAAATGAGTTCTCCGCCTATTCGTCATAAATTGCGTATGGTGTTATACCTGAGGCATGAACGACTGCGCCTCTTTTACCTTTTCGGCGGGGTACTCATAGTCCGAGAGATCGCCTAACAAATAGGTGTTATAGGCCGTCATATCGAAGTAGCCATGCCCTGAGTGATTGAAAAGAATGACTTTCTTCTCACCTGTCTCACGGCACTTAATGGCCTCGTCAATTGCGGCGCGGATGGCGTGGTTCGTTTCTGGCGCGCTGATGATGCCCTCTGTGCGCGCAAAGGTTATACCCGCCTCAAAAGTAGCGAGCTGGTTAACCGCCCTAGCCTCAATAATGCCAAGCTTGTGCAGGTGGCTTATTATTGGTGACATGCCATGGTAGCGCAGCCCGCCGGCATGCACCGGAGGTGGCATGAAATGGCTGCCCAGCGTGAACATTTTGGTAATGGGGGCCATACCCGCCTCATCTCCATAGTCATAAGCATAAAGACCTTTGGTAAGTGACGGGCAGGACGACGGCTCAACGGCCAGGACCCGTGTTTTCGTATCCTTGCGGAGTTTGTCATAAACAAAGGGCAGTGCAATGCCGCCGAAGTTTGAGCCTCCGCCGACACAGGCGATGACCACATCAGGATACTCACCGGCCATTTCCATTTGCTTTTGGCATTCCTGCCCGATGATTGTCTGGTGCATCAGGACATGGTTCAGTACGCTGCCAAGCGTGTAATGCGTGTCATCGCGCTGCATGGCGTCCTCAACTGCTTCGCTGATGGCAAGCCCCAAACTTCCCATATTGTTCGGGTCGGCAGCAAGCGCCGCACGGCCTGAGTTGGTATCCGGCGACGGGCTTGGCACGCATGTGGCGCCCCACGTTTCCATCATCATACGGCGGTAAGGCTTCTGGTTATAGCTGACCTTAACCATGTAAACCTTTAACTCAATATCAAAATAGTTGCAGGCCAGTGCCAAAGACGAGCCCCACTGTCCCGCACCGGTTTCGGTGGTGAGGCGTTTGATGCCTTCTTTCATATTGTAGTAAGCCTGCGGTATGGCACTGTTGGGCTTATGCGAACCGGCAGGGCTTACGTCCTCAAGCTTGTAGTATATATGCGCCGGAGTGTCCAGTGCCTGCTCCAAACGGCGCGCACGATAAAGCGGCGACGGACGGAACTGGCGGTAAATCTTTTGAACCTCTTCAGGTATGTCGATGAAACGTTCCTGGCTCACTTCCTGTTTAATCAACTCCATGGCAAACAGAGGCGCAAGGTCGCCCGGTCCGATGACCTGCTTGGTCACAGGGTGTAAATAAGGGGGAAGCGGCACAGGAAGATCCGCTTGAATGTTATACCAACTGGTGGGCATATCCTTTTCCGGTAATATGTACTTAATGCTGTCCATTATTAACTCCTTTTTAAGTTTTATTTAATAGGTTATTCCAAACGGCGTATTTAAATTTTTTCGGCCCCACTGGGCCACATCCCAAATTGCATTTTCATCCTCCTTGGCATAATAAAAAGCCTCCCGCCCGATGAAGGGGCAGGAGGCTTCCTTGCGTTGCCACCCTTCTTGTCTGCCAAAAGGCAGACATCTCATTAGGGTACATCATTTTCACGAGATACCCCGGGGCTTTGTAACGTACCCACCACGGTCAACCCTACTTACACTTCAGGCGACGGCTCCCAAGTCCATTCAACCTTTGCGCTGGCACCGGCTCACACCTAACCCGGCTCTCTGAGCACCGCTTGCAGGCCTACTACTCTTGTTCTTAGCCTTTAAAATATTCAGTTGCACAAACTATAGTGAAATAATTCCGGTTTGTCAAAATTGCACCGTCGCATATCTGGCGCCGTAGCGGCAGGGATAGCAAATAATCCGTCGCGTTTGAAAAACTTATGCGCCGGCACTCTGCTCGGATTCCGTTGCAAGCTGTGAGGTGCATGCCGGACAGCGTGTAGCCTCTATGCTGACCTCGGTTTTGCAATATGGGCAGGTATGGACCGGTGCCGCTGCTGCCTGTTCCTTTTTGTTAAGCGACATGATTTTATTCATGCCTCTTATCATCAGGAAAACGATGAAAGCCAGGATTAAGAAGTTGATTAAACTCGTGATAAATGCACCATATGTGATGGTCGCGCTGAGAACGCTCCAAGAAAGCGTATTGAAGTTGGCACCTACAAATATGCCGATGATTGGAGAAAGAATGTTGTTAGCCAGCGACGTAACAACGCTTTGCAGCGCCCCGCCTATGATGATACCGATTGCCAGCGCCACAAAATTACTCTTTAAGGCGAATTCCTTGAATTCTGTAAAAAACTTTTTCATTGCTGCGACTCCAACTGTTTTAATTTGTTGCCAGAGATATCGTAGTGAAGAGACTGCAAATTTTACTTTGAGGCGGCCCGTAAATCAAATGGCAGAGAAAAAGTGTATGAGGCAAACGATGCTAAAGCTATTATAGGTTTGTATGACTCCCCATCTTATTAGGTTGTATTTAACCTAGCAGCACGGTATGCTGTACTGAAGGAGTTGATGCTTTATGAATGTGAACATTGACAATTTGGTTTCCATATCCGAGGCAAACCAGAATTTCTCAAAGGTCGCCAGAATGGTTGACGAAAAAGGGACTGTGGTTATTCTTAAAAACAATTCCCCGCGTTATGTCTTAGTTGACTACAACTTGTTTCGCCAAAATATTACTGCTGGCGATGCGGACGTTGATGCGGTAGCCTCACGGATACTGTCCAAGCATATCAAGGCATTTGAGGTATTGGCTAAGTGATAATCCTATCTTTACAAGTTACGGCATTTGGTGGAAAATGCCTTTCTGCATCTCAAGCGCTGGAGATGCAGAAAGGCATTTTCCA
>WRHS01000035.1 GCA_009783135.1 Dehalococcoidia bacterium | reverse complement strand
CAAAAAAGTACTCAAGGAGCTGCGCGAAAAACACGGCCTGTCCCAGGAGGAAATGGCCGAGAAGCTGTTTGTCACACGGCAGGCGGTATCCCGCTGGGAAAGCGGCAAGACCGTGCCCAACACCGAAACCCTCAAGCTGATCTCGAAGATCTTCGGCGTGTCCATCAACGCGCTGCTGGACCAGCCGCAGAACACGACCTGCCAGGTCTGCGGCTCGCCGCTGGACGGTGGCAGCTACAGCCGGGAGGCCGACGGCGCGGTGAACGAGCAGTTCTGCAAATGGTGCTACATCGACGGCGCGCACAAATACCACGACATGGAGGAGGTCGTCAGCGACGTCGTCCCGCGCTGGAGCTGGGGAACGCCGGAGGAGATGGCGGCATTCCTGCGCAAACAGCTGGTCACGCTGGAGCATTGGAAAGAGGGGCAGCCATGAATTTCCGCATCGAGGAAAAGGAGGCTTTCTCGGTTTTCGGGCTTGAAAAGCCACTTGGGAATGAATTGGCTCCCCGAGATTTCTGGACGCAGGTCTACCAGTCGGGGCGGTATCAAAAACTGTATTTCGACGCCGGAGTTCCCGGGGAGCCGGACGTGGAATTGCCCGGTATGGGCGTCATAAACGCCATGGGCAATTTTGAGGTCTTGGGCGACTACCTGATTTTCGCGTTTGTGCGCGAGGAGAGCCGGACGGATGGCTACAAAACCGTGCAAATCCCGGAATCAACCTGGGCCATCTTTCATGGCAGGCCGGCCAAGCACCCGGGCAGGCAGATAAGCGGGCTGTTCCACCGGGCATACAAGCGATGGCTGCCGAAATCTGGCTATGTCAGGGCGCCCGGCCCGGACATAGAGATCTACGGCTGCACGGATGGCGGAAAATACTACGAAGAGGCGTGGATTCCCGTGATAAAGAGCACGTGAAGTCAAGATTTCTTTTCAGTTTCCTCCTATAATATCCACAGGAGGCGAGATAAGCATGGGCAGCGAAAGCCGAGAGGCAACAGAGCGCATGATGGCATTTATTAAGGCGCACCTGCGCGAACCGATCACCGCGCGGGACGTCGCGGACGCGGCGGGGTATTCCCCCTTCCACGCGGCGCGGGTATTCAAGGGCGAGACAGGCCTGGCGCCCTTCGAATACATCCGCCGCGAGCGCCTGACCCAGTCCGCGCACGCGCTGCGCAGCACGGACGCCAGGGTGCTCGACGTCGCGCTGGACTTCGTGTTCGGCAGCCACGAGGGTTTTACCCGCGCGTTTTCGAACGCCTTCGGGATCACGCCGAAGAAGTACGCGAGCGTCCCCAAACCCGACGGCTGGCTGGTGCCCCGTTACTATCTCGACCGCCAAAAAAATTTGACGGAGGAATCAACCATGAGCAACACAGCAATTATTTTCACGCAAATCGTCGAACGCCCCGCGCGTAAACTCTTGCTCTGCCGGAGCAAGTGCGCCGAGGACTACTACGAATACTGCGGCGAGTTCGGCTGCGAGGACGCAATTCCCTGGAACGTGATGAGCGTCATCAAAGAGGCCCTTTACGAGCCGGTAGGCCTGTGGCTCCCGGACAACATGCGCCCCGCGGGCACCGGCCTCTACGCACAGGGCGTCGAGGTCCCAGCAGACTACGCCGGCGAAGTTCCGGAGGGCTTCGACTTTATTGATTTACCCGCCTGCAAGATGCTGGTGTTCCAGGGCGAGCCCTTCAAGGACGAGGACTTCGAGACGGCCATCGGCGCGCTGTGGGAGGCCTGCGGGAAATTCAACCCAGAGGCCTACGGCTACGAGTACGCGCCCGAGCTCGCCCCGCGCATGCAGCTTTCGCCCGAGGGCTGGCGGGGGTATATCGAGATGCGGCCGATACGCGAGAAAATGCTTCACGCCTGAAAAAAGCGCTTGACAAGCCCAGAGGAGCGTGTTATACTTCTGGGAATATTGGTGAAATTCGAAGGCTTGGAGAACCACATGCTCAGCCGCCTGTTTGCCAACTTTATTATCGAGATTAGGGCATTTATCGTTGCCCTGATCCTCGATTTGTTTGGCAAACCGGAGTTGCGTGAAGCGTAGGGGTACAGGGAACTGTTCCTGACCGCCGCAATCTACGGATTGCGGCGGTTATTTTCTTTTAGCGCAGTGTTTTGCCGGCGCAACTATTTTAAGGAGGCAATATCATGGAAAACCCGAAGGAAATCAAGGTCCAGACAAAAGAGTGGGCAAACCCGACCCCGGCGGGGCTCGTCGCGCTTGCGGTGGCGTGCTTCAGCTTCTTCGCGCTGCTCAATGGCTTTGTCGAAAAATCGGCCATGCCGCTGGTGGGCTGCTGGCTGCTGGGCGGCTTTGCCGTACAGATCGTCGTCGCGCTGCTCGACCTCAAGGGCGGCAACCACGTGGGCGGGAACACCTTCCTGTTCTTCAGCGCGTTCTTCATGCTCGTGGGGGGCCTGGAGATGTTCGTCAAATACAGCGCCATGACCGCAGGTACGCCCGCCGATACCCGCATCGACGGCTTCGCGTGGATCCCGCTGGCCCTGGCTGTCCTCCTCTGGACGCCCGCGTTCTTCAAGCCCGTCAGCCTGCTGTCCCTGATCGTACTCACCCTCGATGTCGCGCTGCCGTTCATCGTGCTTGTTGATCTCAAGGTGCTGCCCGCGGGCTTTTCAGTGGTGCCTGCCTACGCGCTGCTGGCCGCCGGGCTGATCGCGCTGTATCTGGGCGCGGCGCAGATCGTGAACACGGCGTTCGGGAAAATGGTGTATCCGGTGATTGGGAAGAAGAAATAGGTTACGGCTTATAAGTCGCTATTCATAAAAACATTTTGATTTTTCTTGACTTAATTCTACACTGGTTCACAGACATCATCCGTTCATTGATAGTATTGTTGTATGACATATTAGCCATTTTATGCTTTAATGAAGCACTATGATTGATACACGTTTCAATTTAGCCCCCACAATGATTGGCAGTCTGCCTCACAAAAACCCGCAGGCAGCCTGCAAGCTGGTTGCGCGATACCTGAGCGAAATCCCCGCATGGCCACAGTTGCCAAAGCGCGCTTTAGCAGAGGATATGACTGTGCAGTTTACCGAGGGGTTCCCCGGCATAACAACACACGAATGGCGCGCCTGCATAAAACACGACCTGTCCTTTGATGCCGCGCTGGAAAAGCTATACACCACCTACTTGGAAAATAATTTTCAGGCATTCGCAGTAAGTCCGGACTATGCGGCAGGCCTACATGAATTTCTTAACACGCCGCATTTAAACGCCGTAGCGACCAAAGGGCAGGTCCCGGGACCGCTGTCTTTCGCAATCATGCTAAAAGATGAGACTGAACAAAGCATACTGCATGATGAAATATTGCTTGATGCGGGAGCCAGGCTGTTACGCTTAAAGGCCACTTGGGAGGAAAACGAACTGCGCCGCCTTGGCAAAAACACTATTATTTTTGTGGATGAGCCGGTGATGGCATCATATGGTTCGGCTTACTTCACTATTTCAAAAGAAAAGGTCTCTGAGTTAATTCAGGAAGTGCTGGGAGGCATTTCAGGATTGCGTGGAATACATTGCTGCGGCAATACCGACTGGTCAGTGCTACTTGGCACAGATATGCACATTGTCAGCTTTGATACTTATAATTTCGCCGCCTCTCTGGCTCTTTACCCTGAAGAAACCAAGTCACTGCTGCTGCGCGGCGGAGCCATAGCTTGGGGTATAGTACCCAATACAGAAGAAGCACTGCAGAAAGAAACCGTCGCCAGTATTAAAGATAGGCTGGAGGAGGCCATGGCTCCATTCACGCGCCAAGGCATAAGCTTCAGTCGCCTGAAAGAACAGGCTTTGCTAACCCCAAGTTGCGGACTGGCAGGGCTTTCAGAAGAAGGTGCCGAAAAAGCACTCGAGTTGCTGTTTGGTCTTTCCAACCGCATGCGCGGTCGCGATTAAAGGCAGGATTAAATACATACAATTGCGATAACCCTGCCGCATTGCGCCCACAGGCAATAGATTAAAAGCTTTGGCGCATCATCTGTAATGCCGGCTATTTGGTTGCACTTATCACATCAGCAAATGTTACTGCAGCCAACTGCTCATTCCAGCATCTCCTTTACGCAAGTTGCCCGTTATGCCCCAAAATGCAATATCCGAGGAATTGAGCTATACTGTACCAAATCCACTCAGCCTGATAATACAAGGAGAAACTGTTATGACAACTGCAGACAATGAGGAAATTTTTGAAAACGTATGGCAAGATGCCTTGGCTAATATTGAAAACATCACATCCGACGATGATGACCAGCGTTTTCTCAGAGCACTGGCTATGGGAGGAAGCGTTGCTGCTGAAACACTGGTTACAGCCAGTCCTGCCATAAAACAACTCTGGGGCGATGGCAACCAGCAAACCGCAGCCCGTCTCAGTTTGCTCTTTTCACTGATAATGCTAAGCCAACTCTATATCGTGGCGAAACAAAACCCGCCGCAGAACTTCGTGGCTATGCTACCCAAAGAGGTAACCGCCACCCGCATTTTCCATGTGTTTAATGGCAATCCTGAAGAATCCATTCAGGATTTCCTGCACTTTGACGAGCAGTTCAGCTACGACTTGGAAAAACACAAGCATCTGACTCATACAAGCTGCATGATGCTGGCACGCTGCAGTGAAATCTGCGGGCATCCCTGCATTGACTGGAAAAAAGTAAAATGGCCTGTGGTTGAGTTGACGCATCTTACCAAAGGCACCATCACCGACAGTTCACCTTTGCGCAGCAAGGCTGACATAGATGCCATGTTGGGCAGTATTGATGCTGGTGCGCAGGCTATGATGAGTTATTACAGCGGAGGCTAATCTTGGAAACAGACCTGCCAAGCCTGATATCAGCGCTTTCGCATCCGCAGGTTTATCCGGAAGCCACCGGTAACATAGTATTAGTTCAAACGCAAATGTCTTGCGTTTTCCTCAGCGGAGAGTACGCTTACAAAATCAAAAAGCCCGTCAATCTGGGATACCTTGACTATACAACACTTGAGAAGCGGCGTTACTTCTGCGAGCGGGAGATCATACTCAACCGGCGCCTTTGCCCTGACGTCTACCTTGGAGTGGAACACATCACTTTTGACGGCGCGCGTTATGCTTTCAACGGCGCAGGCGAGGTGGTGGAGTATGCCGTCAAGATGAAACGCCTGCCGGATGAGCAACTGCTTGATCACCTGCTAAAACAAAACTCCGTAAGCTGCGCAATGCTGGATGCCTTAGCGGCGAAGCTTGCGCGCTTTCACTCACGTGCTCAGACGGACAACGGCATCACATCCTACGGTAGCAGTGCCGTCATAATGCAAAATACCGAGGAAAACTTCTCTCAGACTGAAAAATACTTCGGAATGGTTTTACCGCAGTGGCAATTTGAGCGTATTCGGGATTACACGCGCAATTTCCTGCGTGATAACGCGGCGCTGTTGCACACCCGCATGTCAGAGCAACGCATACGTGACTGCCACGGCGACCTGCACGCGCAGCACATCTGCTTTTGCGACGACATCTGCATCTTTGACTGCATTGAGTTTAATGCGCGCTTCCGCTACTGCGACGTGGCATCCGAGGTGGCATTTCTGGCCATGGATTTAGAGCATAGCGGATATGCCGATCTCAGCCGATACTTCCTGGGGCAATACGTCACATACAGCAAAGACAGCAACATTCCTGCGCTGCTCAATTTTTACAAGTGCTACCGCGCCTACGTACGCGCAAAGGTTGCCTGCTTCAAGCAAGATGACCCTCTTGTGGGCGCAGAGGACAAGCAGCGTTCCTTGGAGGCAGCACAAAGTTATTTCGATTTAGCATATAGCTACACACGTTGCCGTCCCCTGCTGGTCGTGATGACGGGGCTTTGCGGCAGCGGTAAAAGCACCATCGCCGCCGCGCTTGCCGGACACTGTGCTGCCGTGCATATATCATCCGACGTTACGCGCAAGCGCCTTGCCGGTATTCCTGAGATGGAGCATCGCTATGACGAGGATGGCTGCGGTCTGTACTCAGCCGACTTTCACCACAAAACCTACGCTGCCATCATGGCGCAAGCCGCAGAGGCGCTTGAAAGCAATTACTCTGTTGTACTGGATGCCGCTTTCCTCAAACAGTCTGAGAGAGAGGCAGCCTGCGAGATGTCACGGCAAAAAGGCGCCGACATATTGCTGCTCGAGTGCCGCCTTGATGCACAGTTGACAAAAGAGCGCCTGCTGCAGAGGTTGTCGCAGCAAACAGCATCCGACGGACGCTGGGAAATATACCAAAAACAGCTTGAGTGGTTTGAGCAGGTAAGGCATACTCCGCAAAATGAGCATTTGCTAATTGACACCTCACTGCCGCTGGGGCAAAATATAAGACAAGTATTGAATAGGATAAACAACCAAAATGAGCACTGAATCCGATATTAGAACACCCGACGCAGCGCATGACGGTCGCCTGCGCATTGAATGGGCCGCCCGCGAAATGCCCGTTTTGGCTCAGATAAAGCAGCGCTTTCTAAAGGAAAAACCCTTCTCCGGCATACGTGTGTCCGCCTGTCTGCATGTCACCACCGAAACCGCCAATTTGGCGCTTGCCTTACAAGCAGGCGGGGCCGACCTTGTGGTGTGCGCCTCAAACCCCCTCTCGACGCAGGACGATGTGGCGGCGGCGCTTGTCGATGCCGGCATACCAACCAATGCCATCAAGGGCGAAGATGAGCGCACTTACTACAAGCACATTACCACAGCGTTAAATCACAATCCGCAGCTTACCATTGACGACGGTGCCGATCTGGTGACCACTCTGCATACCAAGCGAAGCGAACTGCTCAATGACGTGATTGGTGGCACAGAGGAAACGACGACCGGCGTGGTACGCCTGCGCAGTATGGAACATGCCGGCAAACTCACCTATCCCATCATCGCCGTAAATGATGCACTGACCAAGTATTTGTTCGACAACCGCTACGGTACGGGCCAAAGCACGCTTGACGGCGTCATTCGCGCGACCAATGTTCTGCTCGCCGGCAAAACGCTGGTGGTGGCAGGATACGGGTGGTGCGGCAAGGGTCTGGCGCTGCGGTCCAAGGGTATGGGAGCACATGTCATCGTCACCGAGGTTGAGCCGGTCAAGGCGCTTGAGGCAGCTATGGACGGATGCAGTGTGATGCCCATGACAGAAGCAGCCCCCCTTGGCGACATATTCATCACAGTAACCGGGGATAAACACATAATCAGCCGTGAGGTCATTATGCTGCTGAAAGACGGCGCCATACTTGCCAACAGCGGGCATTTCAACGTTGAAATAGATATTCCCTCACTGGAGCGCATGTCCTGCAATAAGCGCTGCGTGCGCCAGTTCGTAGACGAATACACGCTGCAGAACGGTCGCAGGGTATACCTGCTGGGAGAGGGGCGCCTGATCAATTTGGCAGCAGCTGAGGGACATCCGGCCTCCGTCATGGATATGAGTTTTGCCAATCAGGCATTGTGTCTGGAATACCTTGTTAAAAACTGCGGCAAGCTGGGCAGCAAAGTATTCGCCGTGCCGGAGGAAATAGACAAAACTGTGGCGCGTCTTAAGCTTGTCTCCATGGGCATTGACATTGATACGCTCACACCAGAGCAGGAGCGCTACCTGGCCGGCTGGGAAGAAGGGACTTAAGGAGCACAGAATATGACTTACACATTTTGTAATGCACCCAAGTATTTCTTTACATCGGAGTCGGTCACCGAGGGCCATCCGGATAAAATCTGTGACCAGATATCCGATGCCGTGCTGGATGATATTTTGTCGCGCGACCCACAGGCGCATGTTGCCTGTGAAACCGCCGTTACCAACGGCTTGGTATTTGTACTGGGCGAAATTACCACATCGGCCTACTCTGACATAGCCGAAATTGTGCGCAAGGTAATTCAGGATATCGGCTATACCAAGCCGGAGTATGGCTTTGAGTACCGCACATGCGGCGTGATGACATCCATCAACAAACAGTCCCCCCATATTGCTCAGGGTGTCAACTCCTCAACAGAGTTCAAGAGCGGCTCCAAGGACGCACTTGACACGCTTGGTGCCGGTGATCAGGGCATGATGGTAGGCTTTGCCTGCAACGAAACACCGGAGTTGATGCCTATGCCGATTGCTACAGCACATAAGCTGACGCAACGCCTGTCTCAGGTACGCAAGAACGGCACTATTCCCTACCTGCGCCCGGACGGCAAAAGTCAGGTGACCGTAGAGTACCAAGACGGCAAGGTCAAGCGTATTGACAGTGTGGTTATCGGCGCACAACACGACGGTGGCATTGACCAAGAGCAGATTAGGCAAAATGTACTGCAACATGTCGTGCGTCCCGTCATCGCAGATGATCTGCTGGACCGTGATACCAAGTATTATGTCAACGCCACCGGTATGTTTGAACTTGGTGGGCCTGTCTCAGATACCGGCTTCACCGGACGCAAGCTGCTGGTGGATACATACGGCGGCATGGCGCGCCACGGCGGGGGAGCTTTCTCAGGCAAGGACCCCACCAAAGTAGACCGCTCGGCGGCTTATATGGCGCGCTACATTGCCAAAAACATGGTAGCCGCAGGTCTGGCAGACAGACTTGAAATCCAAATATCCTACGTAATTGGCGTGGCACATCCGCTGTCGGTTTCTTTGGAAACATTCGGCACGGAAAAAGTGTGCCCGCAAAAATTGGATGAGTTGCTGCAGAAACACTTTGATCTGCGTCCGTCGGCCATCATCCGCACATTTGATCTGCTGCGCCCCATTTATCGCCAAACAGCCACTTATGGACATTTCGGGCGCAGTGATATTGCTCTGCCTTGGGAAAGAACCGACAAGGCTGAGCTCTTGCGCCGAGAGGGATTCAGCAGTTAGAATAGCGGCGAATACTGCTCCCGCGCCAAAAGCCCAAACATGAAAACTATTCACGGCGCGAAAGGAACAGCATGACAGGGAACACTATAAAATTCGGCACAGACGGCTGGCGTGCCGTCATAGCTGATGAGTTTACTTTCGCAAACGTGCGCATCTGTGCCCAAGCGGTAGCCGACTACCTGCACGAGGCAGAGCTTGCGCAAAAAGGCGTTGTAATCGGCTTTGACACGCGATTCGCATCAGACGATTTTGCCAAAACATCAGCCGAGGTTCTAGCAGGCAACGGCATCCGTGTTTATTTAAGCGATAGTGCCGTGCCTACGCCGGTGCTAAGCTACTCTGTCGCACATCTGCAGGCCGGCGGCGGCATCGTCATCACAGCCAGCCACAATCCGGGCTCGTGGAACGGCTTTAAGTACAAATCTCCGGACGGCGCTAGCGCCCCTTATGAAACAGTAGCCCGCATTGAGGAGTTGATTGCCCAATCTCAACCACGAAACATCCGCAAGATCAGATTAAGCGACGCAGTAATGCAGGGATTGGTAACTATCAGTGATTTCAAATCTGCCTACCGCCGCCAAATTGAAAGTCTGATTGATCTTGAGGGCATTCGCCGTGCCGGACTCAAGATTGCCGTTGATTCAATGCACGGGGCAGGATGCGGATATTTCAAAATGTTGCTGGGAAAAGGCTCAAGCTGCATCAGCGAAATTAAAAGTTCTCCAAATCCGGCTTTCCCCGGCATGAAGCAACCTGAGCCTATCGGGATTAATCTGGCAGATCTAAGCGAGCATGTTAAAACCATTGGAGCATCAGTCGGGCTGTCCACTGACGGCGACGCTGACCGCTTGGGCATAATGGACGAAAATGGCAACTACGTCACACAACTTCAGGTATATGCCCTGCTGGCACTCTACTTCCTTGAAATACGCGGCGAACGCGGCGCTATCGTCAAAACAATCACTACCACGAATATGCTCAACCGCTTAGGCGAACTTTACGACGTACCGGTTTTTGAAACATCTGTCGGCTTTAAGTATGTAGCCCCGGTGATGCAACGCGAAAATGCCATCATTGGCGGCGAGGAAAGCGGCGGCTATGGCTTCCGCGGGCATGTTCCAGAACGCGACGGATTGCTCGCCGGGCTGTATTTCCTCGACCTGATGGCACGCACAGGCAAAACACCAACGCAACTGCTGGACACCTTATACAAAAAAGTTGGCTCGCATTATTATGACCGCCGCGACACTCATTTTGCTGAGGAGGAACGCATGCTCGTAATACAACGCATGCAGGAGTCCTCCCCCGCCGAACTAAGCGGCGTAGCTGTTTTACGCAAGGAAACAGAGGACGGATTCCGTTTCGTACTGGTCGATGGTGGCTGGTTATTGGTGCGTTTTTCCGGCACAGAGCCTCTACTGCGTGTGTACGCCGAAGGGTCCAGCACACAACAAGTGCAAAGCCTGCTTGATTGCGGCATGCAGTTGGCAGGAATAAAGGAGATTTAATGAGCAAGACCAATCTTGACGATATAAGTAATTATACGAAACTTGACCCTTCCGATATGCTGCGCCACTTGCACGACATCCCAACACTATGTTCATACGCATGGGAACAGGCACAACTCCTGAAACTGCCTGACAACTACGGCGACGTAAACAAAGTTGTCGTATTGGGTATGGGCGGATCCGCTATCGGTTGCGACCTTTTGAGCAGCTTGGTAATCAACGAGTGTCGCGTACCTATTTTTATCAGCCGGGCTTACACTGCCCCGGCGTTTCTTGATGACAATACGTTAGTTATTGCCTCAAGTTACTCAGGCACAACGGAGGAAACCTTGTCAGCTTTCAAGCCACTCATCAATAGTGGCTGTAAAAAAATAGTGCTGACCTCAGGCGGACAATTAGCTACATTGGCAAAAGAGCGCAACATTCCTGTCTTTATGCTCAACTACCAGTCTCCCCCTCGTGCCACCCTCCCATTGAGCTTTCTAGCGCTTCTGGGGATATTCTGTCAGCTGGGGCTACTTGATGATAAGCGTGCCGACGTGGCAGAGGCCTGCAATATGCTGCAGGAGTATAGCCAACAGCTAAACGAAAACGCACCGGAGGCAAACAATCAAGCCAAACAGTTAGCGCGCCTTTTATACAATAAAATGACCATAATATACGGAGCAGAGCATCTATCTGAGGTAGCCAGACGCTGGCATCTGCAAATCAATGAAAATGCCAAGGCTTGGGCATCCAGCGCCGCTTTCCCTGAGTTAAACCATAATGCCACGACAGGATATGAGTTTCCAACGGAAGTAAGCCTTAATGCCCATGTGATAATGTTGCGCTGCTCAAACCTGCATCCACGTGTGCTCCTGCGCTACGATATCACTGGTCGCATATTGGACAAGGCTGGCATAAAACATACTATTCTTGACGCCAAAGGACAGAGTAAGCTTGCGCAGATGTTAAGTCTTATTCTCCTTGGAGATTATGTCAGCTACTATCTGGCATTGCTTTATGGCATCGATCCATATCCAATCAAAGCCGTAGAATATCTCAGAGCAGAACTGACCAAAATGTAGCATTTTGGATGAAAGTGATGAAGTACGCAATAGCAATGCTCGCCCTTTGCATTGGTATTACAATTGCCACAATAGTTGTTCTTCTGCCATTTTCCATTTTTCCGGTAATTCCCCTGATTGTGGGAGCATTGATTTCCGCAGTATTATTATTGCTGCTATATTTTATCGGGAAAGAGGTATCCATGCCTAAAGAAGCCTTAAAGCGCTTCTTCCCGTTTTTCATTCCAATTATTGTTCTTTTTCTTATTATGCTCATACAACTGCTGAAGAATTGGGCTCCATTCTCGTTGGATAACTACGGTATGATTACTGGGCTATATTTCTACATAGCAATAGGAGCGATTCCTCTGTTAACAGCCATTGGGCTGACCATTGGAGAACGATTCTCTGGTAAATCCATCAAATTAAACTGGAAGCGTTTTTGGTTGTTGCCTTGTACCGCCATATTACTTGGCTCACTAATTTTTGGGCTGGACAACTATCACACGTCACATACCTTCCGTACTGGCGGGCGCGGTGATAGAATAACTGAAGAACTTCGTCTCTATTATTATACGCCTTTCACAACAGACAACCTGCTTATCAAAGCAGATTTCACACCATCTCTCATTATAAGCGGCGATTACCCACGCTTGGATGGCGCGACAGCTGCTTACCCCGTGTACGCGGCAATGGCTGAAACAATTTATCGCGGACTTGACTCAACTACCATCAAAAACTATGTTGAATGCAGCCGCACCGATGGAGCATTTGATCGGCTAATCGCGGGTGATGCGGATATTATTTTTGGAGTGCAACCTTCAAATGAACAACTCGCCGCCGCGCAAGAAGCAGGTGTTGAATTAATAGCAGTTAAGGTATCACTGGAAGCATTTGTGTTCTTTGTTAATACAGCAAACCCCGTCAATGATTTAAGCATAGAGCAAATTCAAAAAATCTATACCGAAGAAATAGTCAACTGGAGCGATCTGGGAAGCAAAAAAGGGGATATTATTCCATACCAACGTCCAAAGAACTCCGGCAGTCAAACCATTATGGAAAATGTTGTGATGCGTGGAATTACCATGGCTCCGCCAATCATTGAACACATATCAGGCTTCATGGGCGGAATAATGGATGATGTGGCAAGTTATCATGGCTACAGTGGCGCAATCGGTTATTCGTTTCGTTACTACACCACTGTAATGAACCCACATGAAAGACTTAAAATCCTGTCAGTTAACGGCATCGAGCCTTCCATTGAGAACATACAAAACAGCATTTATCCATTCACCGTCGATGTTTATGCCTACACAACAAAACAAGCACTTGAGAATCCAAATGTTAAAAATCTTTTCGACTGGATCACTACTGAAGAAGGGCAACGGTTAATTGAGCTTTGCGGTTATGTTCCAATTTTATAATTTTCGGGCTCAAAACATATATGAGCATTAGCGCAAATAGCTAAACAGAAGAAAAATAATTCGTGCAGTCCATTAATCAAAACTTCGCATAAACCAAAAGACCGCCGGTAATTCCAGCGGTCTTTGAATTTCTGTATCCCAAATAATACAGGCGATTTAACGCTTTGTATACTGCGATGCTTTGCGGGCGCGCTTCAGTCCGGCTTTCTTTCTTTCTTTGGCGCGCGGGTCGCGTGTCAGCAATCCCTCTGAGCGCAAGACCGCTTTGTGATTTTCGTCTTCCTTAAGCAGTGCGCGGGAGATACCCAGCGCAATTGCATCAGCTTGTCCTGTAATACCGCCGCCTTCCACTTTCACGACAATGTCATATTTCGTTGTCGTCTGTGTTGCGATAAGCGGCTTGGTAATCGTCAGGCGATGGTCAATGCGTGTAAAACGCTCCTCATAATCCTGTCCATCGACGAGTATACTACCGCTACCCGGGTTCAATTTAACCTGCGACACGGCAGTTTTACGTCTGCCGGTACCACTGGAATAAGTTTTCTTTACCATCAATATCCCCCTTAAGCCTCAGCCTGCTTGGCGACTGCAATATTACCATGCGGATGCTCCGCACCGGCATAGACTTTCAATTTTTTGAGCATAGCATCACCCAGTTTATTCTGGGGCAGCATACCTTTTACGGCATGCTCAATAACCATCTCGGGTTTTTTGCTCAGAACCTCAGATAGTGCTACGCTGCGGAAACCACCCGGATACCCTGAGTGCCTGTAATACATTTTCTGCTCTAATTTTTTGCCTGTCACCTTAATCTTGGACGCATTGATGACTACCACATAATCACCGGTGTCCAGGTGTCGCGTGAACATAGCCTTGTTCTTTCCCATAAGGATTTTAGCCGCCTCTGTGGCGATTTCGCCCAGCACCTGATCCGCAGCGTCAAGAACATGCCATTCGCGTTTAATTTCTTTTGCCTTAACAGA
>WRHS01000034.1 GCA_009783135.1 Dehalococcoidia bacterium | reverse complement strand
CGAGCATATAAGGTCTGACAATGGGTCTGAATTCACGGCAAAAACAGTTAGGAAGTGGCTGGATAATGTTGGTGTGAAGACACTTTATATAGAACCCGGTAGCCCATGGGAAAACGGCTACATAGAGTCGTTCAACGGCAAGATGAGAGATGAACTGTTAAACAGAGAATTATTCACAACGCTTGAGGAAGCTAAAATATTGATAGAAGGATGGAGGAGAGAGTATAATCAAATCAGACCACATAGTTCGCTTGGTTACAGGCCTCCGGCGCCTGTGGTGAAAGTACCGGTCGGACTAACATTACAACTGGTATAGTTATTGGGGGCTGGTCAGAAGGAGCTTTCTTTCATTGTGGCAAATTAACAGTACTCTGCCAAGATGGTTCTTATGCGTATCAGTGGTGTTTAGATAATGGTGTGACATATGAGCTTTCAACTTAGAGTTGGTCCAGTTCGGGTATTTTCCGGTACAGCCACTTATCTAGGAGCTTCAGAATCCGCTCTTTCATATGCGTTTCCATTTTGAATTTGCATATCGTGAAGTAGTAAACTAACGAAACGGAACATCGTTTTGAAAATTTAGCGGTGCTAAGACGTGCAGAATGGCTCCAAAGTTAATTTATTGTGACATGCGTTGTTAAGATGAAGTAATGTCTACCCTCTTTATTGTAGCTACCCCTATTGGCAATTTGGAAGATATAACACTGCGGGCTTTGCGCGTACTGAAAGAAGTCTTGCTTATTGCCTCTGAGGATACGCGTACAACGGCGCGTTTGCTTAAGCATTATGATATCCACACGCCGCTTACGAGTTATTTTGAATATAACAAGCAGGGCAAAATAGGCTATCTGCTGGATAAGTTAGGAACAGGGGACGTGGCGCTGGTTTCTGAAGCTGGCATGCCTGCAATATCAGACCCCGGCTATGAGTTGGTTGTGGCGGCCCGGCGCGGTGGTATCAGAGTGGTTCCATTGCCTGGGGCTTCCGCATTTATCTCAGCGCTGGCTGTTTCCGGCTTGCCTACGGATGCCTGTCATTACCTTGGTTTTTTGCCGCGCAAGGCAGGCGAGCGCAGACGCATGTTGGAATCGGTTGCGCAGGAACGAGTGACATTGGCAGCCTATGAGGCGCCGCATCGCCTGCAAGCGGCGTTACGTGATATACTATTGGTGTTGGGCAATCGTCGGGTATCCGTTTGCCGTGAACTTACGAAGCTTCATGAGGAAGTATTCAGTGGCACGGTGGAGCAGTGCATTACCTATTTTGTGCAGCCAAAAGGGGAACTGACCATTATCATTGAGGGATGCACAGAAAAAGCCTTGGCAATTGATACCGCTGATGCGGTTTCTCGGCTGGGGCAACTGAAACGGGACGGGGTTCCAATGAAAGAAGCATTGGCGCAGTTAACTCATGAAACAGGAATATCGCGCCGGGAACTTTATGGCGAATGGTTAAAATTGAAATAGTAATATCGGGGAGAATTAAATGAGAAGAGGTTGTCTGTCGGTCGGTACGGTGGATTGTGACGTATGCAAGAGTCACATACCTTATCCGGAACGATACGTTATGGTGGATGAAGATGACAAAGGGGAAGAGGTTCTTGAGAAAGGCGGCAAAAGTGTGCGCTACTGCGTAGAATGCGCCAAGAAAAAAGGCTATGCCCGCTACAAAGAAATCAAGGGCGAGATGGTGCTCACTTTTCTGCGTGAAAGCGAGTGTTCTATCACTGAGCCGCTTCCTGACAAGCCATGACGGTTTGTGTAATTGATACAAAATTACCGATTATGTTTTGTATGTAAAAATGACTGAGCATATCTTAATTGCTGTGGCTTGGCCTTATGCCAACAGCCGTTTGCATTTGGGGCATGTGGCTGGGGCCTACCTGCCTGCGGATATTTTTGCGCGCTATCATCGCATGAAAGGAAACCATGTCATCATGGTGTCCGGCTCGGATCAGCACGGGACACCCGTGACAATCCGTGCCGAGGCCGAAGGCAAAACACCTGCGGCGGTTGCAGATAGCTATCATCAGCTTTTTCAGGAGGACTTCAAAAAGCTGGGAATTTCCTGGGATTTGTTTACCACCACGCATACCGGTAATCATCAGCAAACTGCGCAGGAAATTTTCCTGAAACTACTGGAAAAGGGCTATATCTACAAACAGAGCGTGTCTCAGCCGTGGTGTGCCCAATGCAAGCGCTTCCTGCCGGATCGCTACGTGGAAGGTGCATGCCCGTTGTGTAAGTCGGCAGGCGCACGCGGCGACCAGTGTGAGCAGTGCGGCAAGCCCATGAATCCGGCAGAACTTATCGGGGCGCGTTGCCGCACGTGCGGCACGCCGCCTGCATATAGGGAATCGGAACATTTCTTTTTAAAACTTTCTGCTTTTGAGGAGCCGTTATTGCGTTGGGTTAAATCCCAGACGCACTGGCGTACCAATGTGCAGAACTTTACGGTTCGTTACCTGCAGGAGGGATTGCACGACCGTGCCATTACCCGCGATATTGACTGGGGTGTTTCCGTGCCGTTGCCCGGTTATGAGGGGAAGCGTCTATATGTATGGTTTGAGGCTGTTATAGGATATTTGTCCGCCAGCAAAGAATGGGCCCAAAAATCCGCTGATTCGGATGCGTGGCGTCGCTTTTGGGAAGGTGACGTGCGCAGTTATTATTTTATTGGCAAGGATAATATACCGTTTCATACCATTGTATGGCCTTCCATATTGCTTGGTTACGGCGGGCTGAATTTACCATTTGACGTTCCGGCTAATGAGTTTCTTACCATCGAGTCGCAAAAGTTCTCCAAGAGCCGTAATCTTGCTGTATGGGTTTCGGATTATTTTGAGCGCTATCAGGCTGACCCTTTACGCTATTTGCTGTCGGCCAACATGCCGGAAACATCGGACACGGATTTCTCGTGGCGTGAGTTTGTCAGACGCAATAACGACGAGTTGGTATCTACATATGGCAATTTGGTGCAGCGCGTACTAACGTTTACCTATACGCGTTTTGATGGTGTGGTGCCAACGCCAGGAGACATTGATGCAGCAAGTCAAGCGCTACTTGATAAAGCGCAGGGCGCCTTTGATGTGGTAGACAAGCTACTTTCCGGGTGTCATTTCAAAGAGGCTATTCGTACGGCTATGGCTTTGGCGCAGGAAGCAAACCGCTACCTGGATGAAAAAGCCCCTTGGAAAGCTATCAAAGAGGATCGTGAGACTGCCGCCACATCATTGTATGTGTCCATTGCCGTCATAACGGCACTCAAAACTATTCTGTATCCGTTTATTCCTTTTAGTTCTGAGAGGGTACAGGACTATCTGGGGTTAACAGATGCCTTAGAGGATAGTGGCTGGAAGCTGACTATGCCGCAGCCTGGTACCAAACTTAACCAGCCGCAGGTGCTTTTTGCCAAGCTGGATGAAAGTGTCGTAGAGGAAGAAACTCAGCGCATGGGGCTGAGTACAAGCTAGGGAAGGAAGCAAAAATGGAACTTAGTCAGGTATATGCGCTGGCGCAACCCGGACTTTCTGATGTGGAAACTGCCTTTGGCAGGCTTATTGACAGCCAGGAAGATTTTCCGGAGATGCAGAAAATGCTGCGTCAGGTGCTGGTGGGCGGCAAGGTAATACGTCCTACCCTCACGCTGCTTTCCGGTTTGTTCTATGATTATGACCTTAAGGTTTTGCAGCCGATGGCAACGTCAACTGAGTTGATGCATATTGCAACATTGGTACATGACGACGCTATTGATTCGGCTGATTTTCGACGCGGGCATCCTACAATCAATGCGGTGTGGGGTGTGGACTTGGCTATATTAATGGGGGACTTCTTGTTTGCGCGTGCCGGTGAGTTGGCTGCGCACACGGGAAATATTCGTGTGGTGGGACTGTTTTCGCAGACACTGGGGGTTATCGCACGCGGCGAGATAAAACAGGCGCTGGCTTCTTTCAAGCTGGACCAGTCATTTGAGCAGTATATTGAACGCGTAGCTGCCAAGACTGCGGCACTGTTTACTCTCTCTACCGTTAGCGGTGGCGTATTGAGCCATGCCCCTGAGGACTCTGTGAAAATCCTGTACGATTATGGTTATAACTTGGGCGTTGCTTTCCAAATAGTAGATGACATACTGGATTTTGTGGGCAATACAAAAGATGTGGGCAAGCCGGTGGGCGCTGATTTGGCACAGGGTACAGTGACGCTTCCGGCACAGAAGTTGTTGCAGCGTTATCCGAATGATAATCCCCTGCTTGCAATCGCGCGCAAAGAGGATATGGACAATAACATTCAAAAGGTTATTGAAATGGTGCACAACTCGGATATCATTGATGAGTGTTACAAGCTGGCTGAGGATTATTGCCACCTTGCCTGTCGTGATCTGGTAAAACTTCCGGCAAAACCCGCGACCGAGGCACTTATGGCGCTGGCGGATTACGTGGTTAAGCGCAATAAATAATATTTTCCTGTTACAGTTGTATCTTAGGTGTCTATCTTTTTGATGCCGAGCAGGTCATCAATTTCTGAGCCCTCAATAGTTTCTTTTTCCAGTAAAGTTTTGGCCACTTGGTTTAGTTTTGCCAGATTTTCTGTCAGCATTTTATCGGCTTTGTTGTGCGCTTCGCTGATAATCCGGTTAACTTCTGCGTCAATTTGGTCTGCTACCTTGTCGCCGTAGTCGCGTTGTTCGGTAATTTCGCGCCCTAAAAAGACCATTTCCTCTTTCTTTCCGAAAGTGCGTGGACCGAGCAGGTCGCTCATGCCATAGTTGGTTACCATGCGCCGTGCCAAGTCGGTGGCTTCCTTGATGTCCTGTGAAGCACCGGTCGACAGTTCTTTGAAAGTCAGTTCTTCGGCGACACGTCCTCCCATATACATGGCCAGCGTATCCTCAATATAGGAACGCGTGTGGTAAAGCCTGTCTTCCACCAACGGCTTGGTATAACCACCGGCTAAACCGCGCGGGATGATGGTTACCTTGCGGATAGGCTCCAGATTTTTCAGCATGTGACCGACTACGGCATGTCCTGCCTCATGGTAGGCTGTCAACTCTTTTTCTTTGGGAGTCATGCGGCGGCTTTTGCGTTCCGGTCCCATAAGCACGCGGTCAATACTCTCCTCCAACTCAGGCATTTCAATAATTTGTTTGTCATGCCGTGCAGCCAGGATAGCGGCTTCGTTTACCAAATTTGAAAGGTCCGCACCTGAAAAACCGGCAGTGAGTTTTGCGATGACATCCAGATTGACATCAGGGGATACCGGCTTGCCGTTGGTGTGGACTTTTAAAATAGCCGTGCGTCCGACGACATCGGGGCGGTCAAGTACCACGCGGCGGTCGAAACGACCCGGGCGCAACAGTGCCGGGTCAAGGATATCAGGGCGGTTGGTTGCGGCCATTACAATGACGCTCACGTTTGTGTCGAAACCATCCATCTCTACAAGGATTTGGTTGAGAGTCTGTTCGCGTTCGTCGTGTCCTCCGCCCAGTCCGGCACCGCGCTGACGCCCGACGGCATCAATCTCGTCTATGAATATAATACATGGCGCATTGCGCTTGGCTTGGTCAAACAGATCCCGCACGCGAGAGGCACCGATACCGACGAACATCTCAACAAACTCAGAGCCGCTGATGGAAAAGAAAGGTACGCCGGCTTCGCCGGAAACAGCGCGTGCCATCAAAGTTTTGCCTGTGCCGGGGGGGCCGATAAGCAATACTCCTTTGGGAATACGTGCCCCCAGTGCCTGGAATTTCTCACGCGATTTAAGAAAATCCACTACCTCGCGTAAGTCCTGCTTTGCCTCATCCACACCGGCGACATCTTCAAATCTCACCGTCGGTTTATCCGCACTGAAAAGTCGGGCGCGGGAACGCCCGAAGCTCATAGCCTGATTGTTGGCGCCGCGCGCCTGATTAAACATAAACAGAATGAATATACCAAGCAACAGAATAGGTATTGCCATACCCAGTATGCTACCCCAGTCAATTCCGGAAGGTGGGTTATATGTCCATTCAATATTTCTATCGTTAATATCAGGGATAATGTCGAAGATGGTGGCGTTTGGCTCCTTGTTGGTGACGTAGCTTTTGCCGTCGGCTCCGAGGAAGTTAATTGTTGTGCCGCTGATATCAATGGTTTTTACTTCATTTGCCTCAACCATTTCAATCATTTGTGACAGAAGAACCTTTTCAGGCTTGTTTGATGACGGCAGAACATAAACAAAGAATACAATTGCTGCCACAATTATGATAGCGTTTATGATTATGCTACGTTTCCAATTGATTTTCATGGAAGAGGCTCCTATCGATTGTTCCTACACAGTATAACACAAAAGTGTTTCAGCTAGACAAAACCGCAATGTGTCGGGACCAGCAGGTTTTATGAAAGTCTGGCGCGATTGCGTCGAATGATGTTAATAGTCTAATATACGGTGTATTACAGTCATAAAATATTGTTGGTGTTGAGCTTTCACGTCTATGGGCGATTCTTTTATTCAAGGGTTTCCTCTGATATTGCTGCTGGTGGGCTTGGGGTTTCTGTCCGGCAGCTATGGCACGCTGGTGGGTATTGGCGGTGCCGTGGTACTTACACCTGTGTTGCTGCTGCTTTATCCGCAGGCCGACCTGCAGGTGTTAACCAGTATTACTATGGGGGTGGTATTTATCAATTCGCTTTCAGGCACGCTGGCTTACGCTCGCCAGAAGCGTATTGATTATCGCAACGGGCTCCTCTTTGCCATTGCTACTATTCCAGGCACCATTGTCGGTGTGTGGACGCTGCGCTATATCCCGCAGCAGGCGTTTTCCATTACCTTCGGATGTATGCTTTTGGTTTTCTCAGTTATTATTTGGCTGCGTCCCAAAAACAAATCGGCGCAGGTCTCCTCAGCCCAGTCCGACAGTGTGATTGTGGATCGCTCTGGAATGCGTTTTAGCTACAATTGCAATCGTCCGTTAGGCATGGCGCTCAGCTTCGCAGTGGGGTTTATTGCCGGATTGCTGGGCATTGGCGGCGGCATTATTCACATGCCAATGATGCTTTATGCACTGCATTTTCCGGTGCATATTGCCACGGCAACATCTCATTTCATGCTGGTATTTACGGGTATTACCGGTACGTTAACTCATGCCAGTGCCGGCACGTATTCACAAAGCTGGCAGATATTGCTTTGGATTGCGCTTGGGGTTATTCCAGGGGCGCAGATTGGAGCGCGGCTATCGCGTAAAATCAAGGGCTTGATACTTGTGCGTCTCCTTGCGCTGGCGCTCGTAATAGCCGGAATACGCTTGGTGATATTGGGCGTTTGGGGTTAGACTAAATCTTCTGGTAGCTTTCTTTCAGCAGTAGGGCATCTTCTTCCCGAGTTGGGCTTTCGCATATAACGCGACCGCTGACGCCGTAGTCTTTCAAGGCGCGCAGCAAATCCTCATAGCGCAGGTCAGATGAGGTGAGCGGCAGGTGTTTTCTCTCGCCGCTTTTGCCGTATTCAATGCCTGAAACATGTATGTGCATATCCGACAGTGCCGCATCCCCTAAATTTTTGCGCAGGTCATCAAGCAAACCGCAGAACTCGCCATATGAATTATTTCCTCCAGCGCGGGCGTGCCAGTGAGCGAAATCAATGCATGGAGCGACGTTTTCAAGCGAACAGGTGAGTTGGATTAGCTCATCTATGCTACCGAACTGCGATGGTTTACCTGAGCTTTCCGGTCGCAACGTGACACAAACCATGTCGTCTTTTAGCTTTTGCACTACTTTACCAAGAGATGCCTGCACGCTCTGATAAGCTTTTTCATAAGGATCTCCTAGGTAAAAGCCGGGATGGAAAACTACGCTTTTGGCGCCGCTAAATGCGGCAATGCGGGCGCTTTTGTACAGCATGCCCTGGCTCGCGTGAAGTTTATGTTCTTCGTGTGCATTGAAATTCAAATAATAAGGAGCATGGACCGAAAGAGAGATGTTGTTATTTTTTGCGATGCCGGCCATGGCTTTAGCTTGGGCTTCATTCAGATAAACTCCCTGTACGAACTCCAGTTCCATACAATCCAGCCCCAGCGCTGCAACCCGCCGTATGCCCTCGCCGGTTTCCTGCGGCCAAGTGCTGAGCGGAATGCCGGCTGTGCCGAAAAGTAGCCTTGTCATGATTTACAGAGTATAACAGTTATTTGAAAAACATGGACAGTATGATACACTCCAAGTTCGGTGCTGCTATGCTATAATTAGACGATGAATAAATCTCAAGCAGTTGTTTTAGGGGCTTTGGATACGGCTCGCGCTGTGGTGGAGGTCGCAGGAGATAAGCTGGCGAGCGACGTAGTGCTGTTTGATATGTGCGGCTCGTGCGGTTATGCCGACTATATCGTGCTGGCAAATGGGGAGTCAACCCGTCAGCTGGAAGCTATTGCCGATGACGTCGTGCATGCCCTCAAACAGAAAGATGTTTACCTTCTGCATCGCGAGGGGACAGCCGCTTCAGGCTGGCTATTACTGGATTTCAGCGATGTCGTTGTGCATATCTTTGCACCAGACGAGAGGGCGTACTACAAGCTGGACAATTTGTGGAGTACTGCCCGTCCTATAATGCGTTTGGCCTAAGAATTATTTTTACTTGCGCACATAATTCATAAGCTCGTTCTCGCCAAAGAACAAGCTTATTTCATGTTCTGCCGTTTGCACGGAATCAGAGCCGTGAACAGCGTTGTGCTCAATATCCAGCCCGAAATCACGTCTTATGCTGCCAGCATCTGCTTTGGCAGGATCTGTAGCTCCCATGGCTGTGCGGATGGTGCTAACGGCGTTATCCCCTTCAAATACAGCAGCTACGATGGGACCTGACGTGATAAATTTGATTAGGTTATTGAAAAAGGGGCGTTCTTTGTGCGGCGCATAGTGTCGTTCTGCCAGCGCCTGACTCATGTGCAGCATTTTAAGTGCAATCAGCTTTAGCCCGGTATTCTCAAGCCTGCTGACAATCGTGCCGCTTAAGCCGCGTGCTACGGCATCGGGTTTAACCAGTACCAATGATTTTTCCATTAATGATTATCCTCCATATTTTACGCTTTGCTAGTATCTCAGTTTTGCACCAGCTTTTCAATATCTGATACGCTGACCTGACTCAGCGTGTCTACCACGATGTCAGCTGCCCGAAAGCTTGCTTTGGGATGATTGGCGCATACACCAATTGAATGCATGCCTGCCGCGCAAGCACCCTCTACGCCGCCTATGGCGTCTTCAATGACCACGCAGCGACACGCCTCAATCCCCAGTTTGGCGGCGGCTTTATGATAAATCTCAGGGTTTGGTTTGCCGTGAATTACATCTTCGCCGCTTGCGACAGCCTGGAAGAGATGATTGATGCCAAGCATGCGCAAAACAAGTTCAATGTTTTGGTGCGTGGAGGAGGAGGCCACTGCCATGTGGATGCCGCGCGTATGCAATGCCTCCAGTAACTCACAGGCACCGGGCATGGGGTGCACGCCTTGTTGTTGTAAGATGTTGCGGTAGGCCAGATTTTTTTCTTCGCTGATGTACTGTATGGTCTGCTCGGACGTGCCTGCTCCCAGAAAATTGCGAATTATCAAGTCATTGCGCATGCCGAAGTCTTTGCGGAAGTCGTCATCGCTGAGCTCGGCACCATGTTTTGCAAATACCATGTGCCATGCGTGAAAATGCAGTTTGGCAGTATCGGCTATTGTCCCGTCAATATCCCAAATAACTGCCACGTTTGGAGTGGTGTCCGAGGCTCCGGCGCCTTTGGATTTGGGCTGGCTGATATGTGGACGGCGCAAATATAGCGGCTGTATGGCGGCTACAGTTTCTGTCATCCCAGCCGCAAGGCGCTGTTCGCCAAGTGTTGCCAGTGCTGCTATGCGGCTGGATGGGGCTTGGCAAAAGACGGCTTTATCACCTAACTGCCGCCGCAGTTCAGACTCTGCCTCAGAATTAATTTCACCGCAGAATAGGCTTGGTTGTGAAGTATTTTCACACAGTTCTGAAATGGTGCTCAGACACTCAGGTGTTATGCAGCGCCACTCATTTTGCCGCCGGAAGATGGCGAGGGCAATTTCACTGCGTCCGGCAGGCAAAATAGCGCATATAGGCAGGTGGCTGCCGACATGTTGATATGCGGCGGCCTCCAGAATGCTTATGCCGACAATAGGTACGTTGAGCCCGTAGGCTATTCCTTTGGCACTGCCAAGACCTACACGCAGTCCGTTAAAGCTGCCTGGTCCGCGTGCTACTATGACGCCGCCTATATCCGTATTGTTTAGGCGGTTTTGCTTAAGAAAGTCGTCTATATGCGGCAGCAACTCAACCGCATGATTTCGTTCGCACTTCCAGCTTAATTCTGCCGCAATGCCACCGGACCGGATTAGTGCCAGCCCGCTTATTTCGCCGGAGGTATCAATTGCCAAATACATCTTAGCCCATGCCTTCTTCATTCCATGAATTATTGAGTTTGTATAGGCACTCTGCCATTTCTATGTAACGTTCTCCGCAAGGGGAAATAGTTATTAGCCTGGTTGCGTCCTGCCCATAGTTTAATGTCAGATGCAGGTGCTCTTCCGTCATGAGGGACTGGGATTTTTCGGCCCATTCTATGACGCAAATGCCTTGCCCATGGAGATAATCATCCAGTCCAATCTCACTGATTTCGTTGAATTCCAGTCGGTAAAGGTCCATGTGGTACAAAGGTATTCTCCCGTTGAGTTCACGCATCAAAACATATGATGGACTGGCTGCATCTTCCTGCACGCCCAATGCCTTGGCAATTCCCTGCGCAAGGCATGTCTTCCCCGCACCTAACGGACCGCTGAGAAGTACAATATCCCCGGGCAGTGCTTTTTCGCCAATCATTTGCCCCAACCGCTGCGTTTGTTCCGAGCTATGGCTGGTTATAAAATTACTACTAGACAAAATGGTCCCACCCCGGTGTTTGCAGCTTATATTCGGCACCTGACGCATGGAGCAATTTTACACTGCCGGGAACTCTCTCCTCAATCGTTCCGATGACAAAGACGGGAGTTTTCAGAGTTTCTGTGATGCATGACATAACATTTGGCTTGGCAGTGAATAACAGTTCATAATCCTCACCACCCCCCAGCGCCAGATCCAGTGTTTCCGACCCAAAAAACTTTTCCAATACATGGTGTAATGGCAGATCGGAAAGATTTATTTTGGCGCTTACACCGCTTGCGCAACAGATGTGCTTCAGGTCGGCCACCAGACCGTCGCTGATATCTATTGCCGCATGTGCCCCAGCCGCCAAAATGGCGCATCCTTCCTCAAGCCGCGGATTGGGTTGCCAAAAGGCCTGTCGCAGAGGTTCATCTTCAGGGCACGGCGGACTACCACGTTCTATGAGGCGCAATCCGGCTGCTGCCAGCCCGGTAAAACCTGTTAAGGCGATAAGGTCTCCTGCCTGAGCGTTGCTGCGCTTTAGCAGGGTCGTTCCGGCACTGCCTGTGAGGGCTATGTTAATAAATAGCGTGGCGGACGTTGAGATATCCCCTCCTGCCAGTGCCACGCCGTGACGTCGCGCCAAATCAAGTAGCCCGCGGTACAGTTCTTCGATGTGGCACACCTCGCTGTCCGGCGGCAGACCTAAGGTTACAAAGGCGCACTCAGGCGCGCCTCCCATAGCGGCGATGTCGCTCAGATTAACAGCCAGTGCTTTCCATCCCAGTGCATGCCACGTTGTTTGACCCAGCCTGAAATGCACGTCCTGCACCAGACAGTCGGTGGTGCTTAGTGTCAGCTTATTCGTATTATGCCATGCGGCGGTATCATCACCGATGCCGATATACAGCTCTTTGCGGGCTGTGCTTTGCGGGTGTTCTTTGGCTGCTATGGCGGCTAGCCGTTCAATCAGTCCGAATTCGCCAATTTCGCTTATCTTCATCTTTCGGATTATAACATGCGTTTTCTCTATCTCCAACACGGATGCATGGCTGTGCTGCCGTGCGGCATCCAGTTACATGCCATGATGGAAATTGGATGAAAAAAATTTACTTGCCAAAAGATTAATAAGCTATATCAATTTTATTGACTATAATGGTAAAATACCATAGTGGGGTTCCAATCGGGGGTTGTTTGCTCCAATGGGGAGTGAATTTCTGAAACTGGGAATAAATTGACACAGCAGCAATGAGAACAGAGGTCTTGTATAGGGTTAATTTATTAAGTATTTGTTTGGTGAACAATGAAAAAGTCGAGGTGTTTTTGCGGAGGAGTTCGTGGCGGTATTTAATTCTGATAAATTTGTTTTTGAGGCGCCTTCTGCCGTTGTGCGGGCACGGCGCGTGTTGATTAAGCCGGTGGCTGGTTATGCGCTCCCGTATCCGGTTACCACCAGCCGTGAGATGATGATTTCAATCATCTTGGGCATTCGCCAAATAAGCGATGCCGATATACTGATTCTGGACGGCACGCCAACCGGTAGTCCTGTGGCATCAATGTATAGTGAGCTACGCTATGATTTTCCGCGCGTCCTGACACTTGACGTGCGGAACACAACGCTTGTGGAGGTAGAGAACCCGTTGCTTAAGCCGCTGGTTATGCCTACTTTCATGTTGCCAAGTATTATTCTTTCCAGCGACTATCTTATAAGCGTTGCTCCTTTGAAAGTTGTGGGTGACGTGGGGCGTTTGAGTATTTTTAACCTTTTGGGGTTAATTCCGGCAACAAAGTATGGCAGCGGTGCAAAGGGCGGTTGGGAAGACTTATATGCCTTGGGTATTGATAAAGTGTTGGCTGATTTGTTTTATACCATGCCTTTTGATTTGGGCATTATTGAAGCTCACTCCAAGTTTATTAGCAAGAGCGACAGCGTTGATGGTGAGAGTGAACCGCTGGGTAAGATTTTTGTCGGAGAGCCGTATAAGGTGGATATGGAAGTGTCGCAGATGTTGGGCATAAAAATGGATTATCTCAAGCTAATTGACGATGCGCGTATGGATTTGGAAGCTTAGGCGCTTTACAGCATAAGGGTATAATACATTTCGCGCATCCTTTTTCAGTGCATTTTTTTACGATGCAGGGAAAGATTGCCTCATACGCAGTCGTGGTGCTATAATGCCGCATTGTTCACGTTGGGGAATCGTCTAGTGGTAGGACAGCGGATTCTGGCTCCGCCGGCGAGGGTTCGAATCCTTCTTCCCCAGCCATTTTGTTCTGAGTTTAAACATGGCGCATTCGTCTAGAGGCCTAGGACGCATCCCTCTCAAGGATGAGATCACGGGTTCGAATCCCGTATGCGCTACCAAGACCTTCCACAGTCGAACCATCTAGGTTTATTCGGTAGCCTGAACCTCCAACAGTTTTGAGTGCTTCTCTTACTTCGTCATATGTTATGCAGAACTCGCCGTCTTTGATGTTGAGCATGACTAACATTTTATCGTTGTATATGTGCATGCTATTCAAGAACACATTTATTAGGCGCTGCCTTGCATTGAAGTCCTCAAGATTTGTCTTTCTGAATTCAGTAATTAGAAACTGCATTCGTCGTCATGTAACACATACAGTATGAGATAGAGTATGCCTAATTCAAGAAATTTCTTTCGTACACGCTTATTCTCACAGGCTCTTTGTATTTTGGCTACGCGACAATGATAGTAGCGGTGGATGGCATTTTTCTTATTGGCACTTTCGCCTGTTATGGTGCTACCGCAGTATCCGCAGAAGCTTTTCCCTGTCAACGCGTACTTGTCCACTATCGGTTTGAAGTGTCCCGGTCTTCGTTGGTTACCCTGTAAGCGCTCTTGGCATTTCTCAAACGTTGCTTCATCTACTAGCGACGCAAACGAGTTTTCTATGACAACATCTCTAAAGCGGTACTCGCCGAGATATCGACGGTTTTTGAGTAAACACGCAATAAAACTATAAGATGGGGGTCTCTTCTGATTCGTTTGCATCCCACTGTCTTTTAGCGATTGTACGATGTTTTTCGTGCTTTCT
>WRHS01000033.1 GCA_009783135.1 Dehalococcoidia bacterium | reverse complement strand
TCAGCTGATAACTACACCTTCAACTACATTTCAGGAGTTCTAACTGTCAACAAAGCCACTCTCACCATCACGGCGGACGATAAGGTCAAGACTGTCGGCAAAGACAACCCTTCCCTTTCTTTCCAATACAGTGGCTTCCTGAATGGTGAAGACGAAAGCGTATTATCATCCAAACCTGTTGCTTCAACCGATGCAGACAAGGATTCCCCTGTCGGGTCATACTCCATCACCATATCTGGTGGCTCTGCAGATAACTACACCTTTGACTATATTTCGGGCACTTTGACTGTTAATTCAGCTTCCAGTTTGACCATTTGGCTGCTAATTAGTGGTATATGCTTACTCGTTTTAGTTATCACGGCAACACTATTAGTTGTGAGGCGCCACAAGTAATCCGCCATAAAATAAACATCTTGTGTGTTCACTTCATGACGAAAACAAGCAAGCGCTTCATTTGATTTTCGTTAGAGCATAGGCTATACTCTTTTCCAATTTTCAAAAATTGAGCCTAAGGAGCAATATTGTTACAGGATTTCAGCTATATTGCCCTCTTTCTCCTAATAAGTATAGCCTTTGCAGCATTCATGCTCGTTTTGCCGCTTGTGTTGCGCAAACTCGGGATTATCCCGCACAAGCCATCGGCGGTAAAGTCGTCCACAGTGGAATGCGGGCTTGAAACCACTGGTCGCAGTTGGGTTCAGTTTAACTCACGATACTACCTTTTTGCGTTGGTGGCAGTGGCACTGGATGTAATGCTGATATTCATTCTTCCGTGGGCTGCCGGCTTGCAGGTCGCGGATTGGCGATTTTTCCTTGGCGGAGCCATCTTCGTGGGAATCATACTCATAGCCTACATTTATGCTTGGCGTAAAGGCGCACTGCGATGGAAATAGAACCCTTTACGGCCGCTGAAATTGAACGCCGCGAAAGCGACGGCATTGAGGCGTTGCGTGCCGCATCCCAGCATCCAATTCCGGACCCAGACTCATGGCTGGATGAAGAGATTAAACGCAACGTGATGTTTACCACGGTGGATGCTGCGCTCAACTGGGCGCGCAAAACCTCGCTGTGGCCCGTGACCGCTTTCACCGCCTGCTGCACTTTTGAGTTTATCGGGGCATCCTCAGCACGTTTTGATATCGCCCGTTTCGGCATGGAGGTATTGCGCGCGTCACCGCGGCAGGCAGATCTGCTGGTATGTGCCGGAACACTCACATGGAAAATGGCACCTCAAATCAAACGCCTTTATGACCAGATGGCCGAGCCAAAATGGGCCATCGCCATGGGTGCCTGCGCCATCTCCGGCGGCATTTTCTGCGACTCTTACTCCGTTGTCCCCGGATACAACCATATTGTGCCCATAGATGTCTATATCCCGGGATGTCCTCCGCGCCCGGAAACGCTGCTGGCCGGCATTGAAGCGTTGCGTCGCAAAATTGCAAAGGAAAGCATTCGCAAGCCCAAATAGTTATGACTACCTCTGTAGATTACAACGACTTAGCCTCACAACTGCAAGGGCAGTTCGGTCAGGGTTTCACACCTGCCGAGGATTATGTAGAGGTGCCCTGCGCCTTTATTGCAAAAGCGGCTGAGTATATGAAAAATACGCTCGGGTTTGATTATCTTGGCATGGTTACAGCGGCTGACTATGCGGACCATTTTGAGGTAATCTATCAATTGCAGTCAATAAAAACCAACTCATCCGCTCTTCTCAAGGTCCGATGCCCCAAAGACAAGCCTTTTGTGCCGTCTCTTGCAAATCTATGGCTTGGTGCCAGCTTACAGGAGCGTGAGGTTTACGATCTTTTCGGCATTGAGTTCACAGAGCACCCGCATCTCAAGCGCATTGTGCTGTGGGATGGGTTTAAAGGGTATCCGTTGCGTAAGGACTTTAAAGGCAAGGCATATGGCGCTAGCGACTGAGCAATTCATACTGAATATCGGGCCTCTGCATCCGTCGACGCATGGCGTATTCCGCATGCGTGTGACGCTTGACGGCGAAATTATTCAGGACGTTGAGCCTGTATTCGGTTATCTGCACCGCGGACTTGAGAAATTGTGCGAAAAGCACACGTACAAGCAAAACATTCCTCTCACCGACCGCTTGGACTACGTTTCCGCCATCAACAACAATTGGCCATATGTTGCAGCTGTTGAGAAATTGGCAGGCATACAGGTGCCGCAACGCGCCGAGTTCATGCGCGTCATCATGGGTGAGTTGCAGCGTATCGCCAGCCACCTGTTAGCTGTCGGTTCGCTGATGAACGATATGGGCATCTTCTACACCGCTTTCATGTACATGTTCCGTGAGCGCGAAAAAATCATTGACCTTTTAGAGATGGTGACCGGGCAAAGATTGCTCTACAACTACATGCGCTTCGGCGGGGTAAGCATGGATTTTCCAACTGAGTTCTTGCCTGCTTTGGCAGACTTTTTGAAAATAATGCCCGGGTATCTGGACGAGTACGACACTATGCTTGCAGACAATGAAATCCTGCTGTCACGCACCAAAGGCGTCGGCGTGTTGTCGGCTGCGGCGGCAATTGATGCATCCACATCCGGACCGATGTTACGCGGCTCCGGCGTTAAATGGGACCTGCGCAAGGACTCTCCGTACTCAGTTTATGACAGGTTTGAGTTTGATGTTCCCGTCGGACAAAACGGTGACTGTTACGACCGCTACCGCGTCAGGATGGAAGAGATGCGCCAAAGCCTGCGCATAATCCATCAGGCAGTGGAGCAATTGCCTGCCGGCAGTGAAAAGACATCCGTACCATTGCGTCTGCGTCCCGCCAAAGGCGAGGTATACACCCAAATTGAGGCGCCGCGCGGCATACTCGGTTGTTATCTGGTTTCAGACGGCACCGAGAAGCCCTACCGCTGTCATTTCCGCGCCCCGGCGCTCATCAACTTAACCGTGTTGCGCAACCTGCTCATCGGTCAAAAGCTGGCCGATGCCATCATCATTTTCGGCAGTATTGATATTTCAATGGGTGAGGTGGACCGCTGATGAACTGGAGTCTTTCACCCGACTGGCCGGGCAACTTCTGGCTGAGACTTATCATCATAGCCGTTGTAATCATCGCCTATGTGATGTCCAGCGTCATCATGTTCATTTGGATGGAGCGCCGCGTTATCGCCCGCTTCCAATCCAGGCTCGGCCCCAACAGGGCCGGACCATTCGGTCTGTTGCAGGCATTCGCCGACACCGTCAAAATCCTGACCAAAGAGGATATCATCCCGACTTTGGCGGACAAGCTTCTGTTCTGGATTGCCCCGGCTATAGCATTCGTGCCAACTCTGATGATTATGGCTGTCATTCCGCTGATGAACGGCTTGCAGTTGGCCGACCTTAACGTAGGCGTATTATATATAGCCGCCGTCAGCGCCATTGCCTCCATCGGTGTATTTCTTTCGGGTATGGCAGGCAACAACAAATACTCACTGGTTGGCGCAATTCGCGAAATTGCGCAGCTTATCAGCTTTGAGATTCCCATGGTGCTGGCCATCGCCGGGCTTGTAATCGCCAGCGGTTCCATGTCGGTTTCCGGCATTATAGAGGCACAAAACATACCTTTTATTCTGGTTCAGCCGCTGGGTTTTATGATATTTATTGTGGCAATTCTGGCTGAAATCAACCGCACACCCTTTGATTTGGTAGAGGCCGACTCGGAACTTACATGCGGCTTCAACACGGAATACTCCGGCATGAAATTCGCACTGCTTTACCTTACTGAGTACAGCGAAGCTGTGGTTGGCTCTGCGCTTATTGCGACCTTTTTCCTCGGCGGATGGCGCGGCCCGTTGCTGCCGGGAATTTTATGGTTTGCTATAAAGATGTTCGCCAGTTTCATGTTTATTTTATGGCTTCGCGGCACGCTGCCGCGTCTGCGCATTGACCAGTCCATGCGGCTGGCGTGGAAAGGTCTGCTTCCTTTGGCATTTGTCAATTTGTTCATCATCGGACTGAAAAGCGTATTCCTGCCGGATTTGTCGCTATGGATCAGCGTGCCGGCGTATATTTTAATTTCACTTATACTTGTCATGTTATGGGCTATGTTCATGCGTAAAGAGAGGCAATCGTTTGGCGGGTAATATTTTTGGTGCGGGGATGCTCAAAGGTCTTGGAGTTACATTCAAGAACATTTTAAAGCGCCCTGTGACAGTGCAATACCCCGAGCAAAGGCTGAATGTCTCGCGGCGTGAGCGCGGCACGGTGTTGGCATGGTCGATGGAGAAATGCACCGGGTGCTACACCTGTCAGCAGGCATGCCCCCATAAGTGCATAAGCATTGAAACCTCATCAGAGGGACAGAAATACGACGCCGTTGTGCCATGTGTACAACGCTGTCCGGCTCACGTGGACGCGGCGCGCTATATCCGCTGCATCGCCTCAGGCAAACCGGAGGAGGCAGTGGCCGTGATACGCGAAAAACTGCCTCTCCCGTCTGTGTGTGCCTATATCTGCGCTCATCCCTGCGAGAACAACTGCAACCGCGGCGATATTGATGAGCCTATATCCATCCGTAAACTTAAGCGCTATGCCATAGATCGTGACAATGGTATGTGGAAAGCAAATGTCAGGCAATCACCCGCATCAGGCAAGAAAGTGGCTGTCATCGGTGCCGGTCCGGCCGGACTTACGGTGGCGTACTACCTTGCACGCAAAGGGCACAGCGTCACTGTATTTGAAGCATTGCCCGCCACCGGCGGTATGATGAAAGTCGGCATTCCCGACTACCGCTTGCCGCCGGAAATACTGGAAGGCGACATCAAGGAGATTGAGGATATCGGTGTGAGCATCAAAACCGATTTCAGAATAGAATCAGTGGATAAGCTGTTTGACGACGGCTACAATGCCGTCTTCGTGGGGGTAGGGGCACATCAGGCCATGGCTCTCGGTGTACCGGGTGATACCGGAGACGGAGTCTTAGGCGGAGTGGATTTCCTGCGCGAGGTCAACCTCGGAAATCATCGCAAGCTGGGCAAGCGCGTGGCTGTGATCGGCGGCGGCAATACCGCCATTGACTGCGCCCGCACAGCCGTGCGCGAAGGAGCTGAAGAGGTCAGTCTAATTTATCGCCGTACACGCGCAGAAATGCCGGCTGCCCCTGAGGAAATCGAGGAGGCCGTGGATGAGGGCGTCAAGCTGGTATTCTTAGCCGCTCCATCTAGGGTATTACGTCAGGACGGCAAGCTTCAGCTGGAGTGCGTTCGTATGAAGCTGGGGGCTGAGGATTCCAGCGGCAGACGCAGACCTGAGCAGATTGCCGGCAGTGAGTATCTCATTGAACTTGAGCATATCATTTCAGCCGTTAGCCAAAGTCCCATCGTACCCAAGGAATTTGCCTTGTCCACCGACCGCGGCAGCCGTCTGATAGTGGACAGTGAAACACTGGCCAGCGCCAAGACCGGAGTATATGCCGGAGGCGATGCCGTGCTTGGACCAGCTACAGTGATTGAGTGCATTGCGCAGGGGCGCCTTGCGGCAAGTTCTATGGACAAATATCTCGGAGGTGACGGCGACATCAGAGAAACGCTGGCTACGCCTGAGAGCCCCTTGCAGCGCATAGGTGCACCGCGCGAAGGCTTCCGTCCGCACAACGATACCATTGAGCACGACAGGAGATTGAGCACGTTTGAAGGTGTGGAAATCGGCTGGAGCAAGGAAGATGCCGAGTCCGAATGTGGGCGCTGCCTGCGCTGTGACATACAATACAAGCCTGAAAAATGGGAACTCAAGGGAGGGCAATGCATCTACTGCGGTTTGTGCGTGGAAGCCTGCCCGTTTGATGCGCTCTATATGGGAACGGAATACGAGCGTTCCAGCTACCGCTTATCCGAGCAGACACTGCCGAAAGAAGAACTGCTCACGCCGCAAAAGCGTCAGGCCAGCGGCTACTACCATAGTGAAATCGCACGCACTCTGCCTGAGCAGACACTGTGTATTGATAAGACAAAAGACAAGAAGAAATAGTAAAATTATGGGCATGAATATAGCATTTTGGGTGTTGGCAGCAACTGCAACGGCAGGTGCGCTTATGGTTGTGAGCATGCGCAGCCTGTTCCGCGCCGCGCTTGGTCTGATATTATGCTTTTTGTCCATTGCAGGGTTGTTCATCACTCTTACGGCTGAGTATCTTGGCATAGTACAAATTTTGATCTATGTAGGTGCTATTGCCGTGCTGATTATCATGTCCATCGTACTGACGCGCGATATTGAGCACAGCAATGTGCCATCGCCTTATAAACTGCCGGCAGTTTTGGGGGCCCTATCCTTTATTGGCGTAGCCATATGGGCCATACTCAATACCAAATGGGATAACAGCACTGGCATGGCATTTCTTCCCATCTCACCAAAAACCCTTCATACTGAATCCATCGGGCAGATGCTTTTCGGGCAGGATAGTTTGGTGCTGGCTGTGGAAATTGCGGCATTGCTCATACTGGTGGCCGTAATCGGCGCAATTAGCGTAGCTAAAGAGAAATAATTATGAATATCGGACTTACGCATTACCTTGTTTTATCTGTTTTGCTCTTCGGCATCGGGCTGTACGGAACGTTGTCACGGCGCCATGCCATCGTAGTCCTTATGTGCATTGAGTTAATGCTCAATGCGGCCAATCTAATGCTTGTCGCTTTCTCACGTTACGTCTTCAGCCACGGCGGACAGGCAATCGTCATCTTTAGCTTGGTAGTGGCTGCAGCCGAGGCTTCAGTGGGACTGGCAATTATCATCTCGTTTTATCGCCAGCGCAAAAATATTGACATTAAAGATATCGACCTATTGAAATGGTAAGAAATGCATATTAGCAGCATAACACCTGAGTTTATTTGGGCCATCTTGTGGTTGCCTCTGGCGGCTTTCGCCGTCATAGCACCCCTTATCCGGCCGTTTCCCGGCAAGGCCGAGCCTGCAAGCTTTATCTCCATCGCAGCCGTGGGGGTGTCATTCGTGCTGTCGTGCTGGCTGCTGATCAGCGTTTGGAATGCGGACGGGCATCAAATTCTGGTTAATGGACTCAATTGGCTCAGCATCACAAACGGACCTGTTTTCAACTTCGGTCTGTTGCTGGATCCACTTAGTGCCATAATGCTGGTTGTGGTCACATCAGTCAGCTTGATGGTGCAGATTTACTCGCGCGCCTACATGCACTCCGATGCGTCTTATCGGCGCTATTTCGCATTCATTTCGCTTTTCACCGCCTCAATGCTTGGTCTCATTATGTCAGCCAATCTGCTTTCGACATTCATATTTTGGGAACTCGTGGGTCTGTCGTCTTATCTGCTCATCGGCTTTTGGTTTCATCGTCCGTCGGCCGTCGCCGCAGCCAAAAAGGCTTTCCTCATCACGCGCATCGGCGACATCGGCTTTTTGGCGGCGTTATTGTTGCTTTACTCCAGAACCAACACATTGGACATACTCACGCTCAACAGCAGTGCCGTCACCGCTGTACTTTCAGGCAGTGTTCTGACATTGGCAGCTTTGGGGTTGTTTCTTGGTGCGGTTGGTAAGTCAGGTCAGTTCCCTCTGCACATCTGGCTGCCCGACGCCATGGAAGGTCCGACACCGGTTTCCGCCCTCATACACGCAGCTACCATGGTTGCAGCAGGCGTGTTTCTGGTTGGGCGCATGTACCCGCTGTTTGAGGCAGCACCTCATGCCTTAACCGTAGTTGGCATCATTGGTGCCTTCACCGCAGTTTTTGCCGGAACTATGGGCTTGGTGATGAAAGACATCAAGCGCGTACTGGCTTACTCCACCATCTCACAACTGGGTCTTATGTTCCTGGGTCTGTCAGTCGGCGGGGTTTGGGTCGGCATATTCTATTTATTCAATCATGCCTTCTTCAAGGCATTGCTCTTTCTCGGTGCAGGAAGCATCAACCATGCCACAGGCACATTCGATATGCGCGAAATGGGCGGACTGCGCAAGAAACTCCCATGGACATGCGCCTGTTTTACATTGGCAGCGTTGTCCCTTGCCGGAATTTGGCCGCTTGCCGGATTTTTCAGCAAGGAAGGCGTGCTTGCCGCAGTTTGGGATAAACAACCTGTGCTGTTCGCTTTTGCCATTGTGACAACTTTTCTCACCGCCTTTTATATCTTCCGCGTGGTATTCATGGTATTTGCCGGCAAATACCGCGGAGAGCAGCATCTGCATGAGTCATCCAAAAGCATGTTGCTCCCCATGCTCATCCTGGCCGTGCCTGCGCTTGCCTCCGGCTGGCTCAATGCCAATGGCGGATTCGAGGGGCTCTTTGAAGGACATGCCACTCACGGCTTCCTTGAGGGCATCGTTGGTCTGCTGGCGCATCCGCTGGCATGGATTTCACTGGCAACGGCAGGGCTTGGCATCCTGCTTGCCTACGTGATGTATATAAAAGTTTGGATTAAACCGGATCGTCTAAAAGGTGGGTTGCATCCTGTGTATGCCATACTTACACGCAAGTACTGGATGGACGACCTGTATGAAAACCTTATCGCCCGAAGCCTGCTCTATCGCGGGGCTTTCCAAATCGCGCAATGGTTTGACCATGTGGTAATTGACGGGGCAACAAATGGAGTGGCAGCTATTACCAAAGCGGCAGCAAAGCATACAAGCCGCACTCAAAATGGTGCGTTGCAGCTATATGCCTTGGTTGCCGTGATGGGAGCCCTGATTATTGCACTGGTGGTAATACTCGTATGACACACATTCTTTCCGTCATAATATTTCTGCCTTTAGTTGCGGCAATTGCGCTGGCTTTTCTGCCGCGTCTGCCGGCTAAGGCCATTAAATATTCGGCCACTGCTATCGCACTGGCAGTTCTGGCCATGTCGCTGCACCTGTTCGCTAATTTCGACCGCAGCTTAAGCGGCATGCAATTTGAGGTAATCAACCCATGGATTCCGGCGCTTTCGGCAAACTACCATTTGGGCGTGGACGGCATCAGCTTACCTCTTGTGGTGCTCACCGCACTGCTTGGGCTGGTATCCATGCTCATTTCATGGAAAATCGAGACGCGCATACGCGAGTTCTTTATTTGGCTTTTGGTACTTGAGTCCAGCATTCTCGGTGTTTTCTGTTCTTTGAATTTGCTGCTCTTTTTCATTTTCTGGGAGATTGAGGTCATTCCGGTGTATTTCCTCATCTCCATATGGGGTAGCGGCAGCAAACGCAACTCCGCTATGAAATATGTCCTCTTCACACTGGCCGGTAGTGCCCTGATGCTCGCCGGAATAGTATGTACGTACTACGTCACGGGCTCACTGGAAATGTATGTTTTGGAACCCGGCAATGGAATGGGTTCGATTGCCATGGTACCAGTTATGTCCTCCGTTCCCATTTTCTTCATGTTTTTGGCCGGCTTTGCCGTAAAGCTTCCCGTCGTGCCGCTGCACAGCTGGCAGCCGGATACCTACTCCGATGCCCCAATAGCCGTAAATATTTTACTTTCTGGTGCTTTAGCCAAAATGGGGGCATACGGAATTATTAGAATATGCATTAGCCTTTTTCCTCAATCGTCACAGCGCTATGCGCCTATTATGCTCACGCTTGCCGTAATCGGCATTATTTACGGCGGCATACTGGCACTGCGCCAGACCCATCTGAAGCGTTTGATAGCCTACAGTTCCATGAGCCATATGGGCTTTGTGTTGCTGGGTATTTTCGCTCTTGGACAGACATCCATGGTCGGCGCCAGCCTGCAGATGGTAAGCCACGGGCTTATCACAGCCCTGCTCTTTATCACCGCCGGAATTGTCATTGAAAAAACCGACAAGCCTGCCATTGCAAGCATGGGCGGACTGGCGCGTCAAATGCCGGCAACTGCCACATTCTTCGTGCTGGCAGGTCTCGGAGCACTTGGTCTTCCCGCCACCAGCGGTTTTGCCGCTGAGTTCACCACACTTCTGGGCAGCTTCAGCAGCACAGTTGTTGACAGTGCCCAATGGTTTACAGCAGTGGCATTGTTGGGAGTGCTTTTGTCGGCAGTGTACATTCTCTGGACCATTCAACGCGTTTTCTATGGTCCGGCTCTGTCCGGCTTTGACAATGTCCGTGACGCCGGAAAACTTGAGCGCTTTTACTGCGGTCTTTTGGTTATAATAATATTCGTTATCGGCATATGTCCCACCATCCTGACATCTGTAATACAAAACAGTGTGACAGGAATAGTCAGTTGGATGGGCGGATAAGAGGAGTATTCTTTGAATCTGGATTTGTTGCGACCGGAAATATGCCTTGCAGTTACTGCAGTCGTCGTTATAGCAGTTGACTTGTTATGCCGCCATAAGTGGCTGGTGACTGTTGTCAGTATTGCAGGCTTGCTGGCATCAGCCGGTTTGGCACTGTCGCTGAGCGGTGGTGCATCGCAAAGCATAGGCAATGGTCTGTTTGCGCTGGATGCCTATGCCATTTACTTTAAGTTCCTATTCCTTGGTATTACTCTCCTTGCCATCTTGGCATCAGTTGATTATGTCAATCGCCTGCCAAAGCTTAATGGCGAATTTCATGCATTAGTCCTGACTGCCGCGTTGGGTGCCATGCTCACAGCCGCAGCACAGGATATTATCTCCATATTTCTATCCATTGAACTTACGGCCATCTCACTTTATGCGCTTGTTGCTATGCTCAAGAACAGCAAAAGCAGTGAGTCTGCCGTGAAGTACATCCTGCTTGGCGCCGTAAACTCTGCCATACTGCTTTTCGGTTTGGCACTGGTGTTTGGCTTCAGCGGCGCAACCAGCTTACATGGCATTTGGCAAGCAGTCCATAGTATACGACCAGAAAATATCGCGGAGAACGCCGGCTTTCTGTTAGGCTCGGCTTTAACGCTCTCCGGGCTTGCTTTCAAGATTGCTGCCGTGCCTTTCCATATGTGGGCACCCGACGTGTATGAGGGTTCGCCCACGCCGATAACGCTTTTCCTTTCCACCGTCAGCAAACTGGCAGGTTTTAGCATCTTGGCGCGCTTCGTGATTATGACCATGAGTTTCCAATCAGACGCTCTAAGCAATACATTTGGCATCACACTTGCAGTAATAAGTGCCGCCAGCATGACAGCTGGTAATCTGTTGGCTATCAAACAGCATAGCATCAAACGGTTACTTGCCTACTCATCCATCGCCCAAAGCGGCTATATGTTAATGCTAATTGCCACTGCACCTATAAATTCCTCCCCTAGCACCGATGGATATGGTTATAGCCTCCTGTGTTATATGATAGCTTTCGCCCTGGCGGAGTTAGCTGTCTTCACCGTGATTATCATTGCATCAAAGCATGCAGACCATGACACTACAGACGATTACGCCGGTCTTGCCAAGCGTTCTCCTCTTTTGGCCTGCGCTATGACGCTGGGGCTTCTTTCTCTTATGGGGATGCCTCCACTGGTCGGTTTTTTGGGCAAGTTTTGCGTTTTCATCGAAGTGGCCCAGCATGGCTTAGTTTGGCTCGTTATTATCGCGGTAGTCAACAGCGTCATATCGGCATATTACTACCTAAAAATCATACGCACCATTTGGATGGAAGCGCCAGCTTCTACCGACAACATCAAATCCTCA
Organism: Dehalococcoidia bacterium; assembly: GCA_009783135.1. Taxonomy (GTDB): domain Bacteria; phylum Chloroflexota; class Dehalococcoidia; order Dehalococcoidales; family UBA1222; genus WRNG01. The sequence continues at coordinate 2,528 of WRHS01000033.1, read as the reverse complement.
ATTGCGCCGAAATTGGTTCTGCTCGTGTCCTGCTTTGGTCTTTTGTTATTCTGTGTGCTTCCAATGTTACTTATCAAATATTTTGAATGGTTGGGCTTGCATTACTAGCCTATGCCAGATACTGCACCAATCTCCGTTCCTAACCTGATAGACAGCCATGCCCACCTTACCGCCGAGCAGTTTGATACCGACCGCGATGGCGTCATCGGGAGAGTTTTGGAAAGCGGCATGTATGCCGTCGTCAATGTCGGCACAGAAATAGCTGACAGCATCAGCGGCATAAAACTCGCCGAGCGTTATGATTTTGTCCACGCCGCCGTCGGCATCCATCCGCAGGAATGCGGTGCCACGACAGAAGAAGAGATTAAAGAACTCGCTCAACTGGCAAAACACCCGCGCGTTGTGGCCATCGGCGAAATTGGATTGGACTTTCACGCCGACTACGCCCCGCGCGGACAGCAATTGCATGTGTTGCAACGGCAACTGCAGCTGGCGGATGATGCGCAAAAGCCTGTTTTAATTCACGCACGTCAAGCTGAGACTGAAATACTGCAGGTGTTGCGTGAGTGGACATCCAAACGAGTCTGCAAAAGCGCACCCGGCATCATCCATTGCTTCAGTGGCACACTGGAAACGGCACAGAACTACATGCAAATGGGCTTTTACATCTCGCTTGGTGCCTACATCGGATATCCTTCATCCAAGACATTACGCGAGGTGCTCAGACAACTTCCTTTGGAAAAACTGATGCTTGAGACCGACTGCCCCTACCTGCCGCCGCAAAGGTTGCGTGGGCATCGAAATGAACCGGCGTTTGTTTGCGATACGGCCGTTGAGCTCGCGCGTATAAATGAAATCAGCACGGCTGAGGTGGCACGTATCACCACTGCCAACAGCCGCGAATTATTCAAAATCTAAAGTATCAGTACGGGGCTGTCAAGTCTTTGAAACCCCGGGGCATATATCGCTTATGTCACATGCCTTGCACTTGGGCTTGCGCGCAAGGCACACTTTTCTCCCATGAAAAATAAGCAGGTGCGAAAACATACCCCATTTTGCTCTCGGCACCAATTTCATGAGATCCTGCTCTATTTTCACAGGGTCATGCTCAGAGGTCAGTCCCAGAAGATTAGACAGGCGAATAACATGAGTATCGACAGCAATGCCTTGAATGACTCCATACGCATTGAAAAGCACCACATTGCCCGTTTTGCGTGCCACACCGGGTAATGCAATGATTTCTGTCATTGTGCGCGGGACCTGCCCGTCAAAGTTATCCTGAAGCTTACGTGCGGCACCAATAACGCGCTTGGCTTTGTTATGATAAAAACCGGTCGATTTGATTAGCCCCTCCAGTTCAGCCACATCGGCACCAGCGTAATCACCCGCTGTTTTATAACGCGCAAACAGTGCCGGTGTAACCTTATTGACACCAACGTCGGTGCTTTGAGCAGAAAGGATAGTGGCAACCAGCAGTTCAAGGGGATTGCTGAAATCAAGTGCAATGCGTGCGTCCGGATACAGAGCCTCAAGCCGCTGTATCAATTCCTGAGTGTTGTGCTGTTTATTTGCTTTTCCCATAAAAGCGGTCCTTTTCAGTGGCAAACGCTCCCTAATAATGTCTATAAAATGGTTGCGGGGCCTTGCGGCCCCGACCATGGTTCGTTTTCGGCGTTACTACTTGCCGATTCTGAACATCTTGGTGCCGCAGGAAGGACAAACGCCCTGAGTGGCCGGACGACCATTTTTCATGGTGATGGCCTTGGGTGTTTTCATTTCTTTCTTGGCGCGACACTTAACACAATAACCCTGCATTGTTTGACTCCCCCCTATTAAAATTTTATACGTTTGAGAATAAACCTATTCACAAGCTAATGTCAAATATATTATAAGATGAATAAGCTGTGTTTTACGAAAAACAATCCTAGTCCTTGATAAAAGCTCCTCCAAAGGCTATTACAAGCCCCACCAAAGCAACAATAAACGCATAAGTAGCGCTTTCAAAAACCAGTGCAGCCACGACACTCACGAGAATAACGGCTAAACCAAAAAGTTGGACTTTCAACGATCTAAACCTCCCCAAAATTAAAATTCATACATGCGAAACATGTATACAGCGTATTATGAGGGAATGCGCAGCATTATACAAATTACACTCATCACGACGATTTGTCTTTGGATAATGCTCCAATGATTGCCAAAGCAAGTCCAACAAACATGAAAAAGAAAGAAAATGACATGCCGTCCGAAAAGTACGCAAAGAAAAATGCCTAAAGGAATATACCTTGGTGAGCATGGGAGTGGCAAGAGTTTCACCATGAAACGAGAAATCCTATGTCCGGTTCTGAGAGAGGGAACGGAAAACCTACTTGTTAAGGCAAGGCGCCTGTTCCCTACTCTACGACTTATTATCCAGTATTCTATCTGCCAGCGTTTCACCGGAACTAAATCCGGATGAATATTTCAATCACGCATTAAAGCTGGATGTCCATTCAGGAATCAACCCCAGAACCAAAGAGGATATTCGC
>WRHS01000032.1 GCA_009783135.1 Dehalococcoidia bacterium | reverse complement strand
ACCATGAATATCAATGCAACCGACATAGCGGTCGTCAAGCCGGCAATAAGAAATGGATTGGCGCGGTTGTCAGCACCGCCCTGGAATAAGAAAATTGAGCCGAAGATTATGCATACCATACCTACGGCAGTAACAACTCCCCTTGAGCGCACGAATGCCTCGGCTATGATGAATGCAAGCGCAAGAATGATGAGTGACAGTCCAAGAGGATTGACCGACAGTGTGGAAAAGGCAAGAAAGGCCAGCAACCCTGCTATGATGCCTGCTGTTCCGGCAAAAAAGATGCCGGGGGTAAAAATCTCCACGGAAATACCAAATATGGACAGCATGAGCAATACGTATGCGAGATTTGGATCTGAAAGAGCAGAACGCAAATTGTCAACAGCATCCATAAACAAACCTCCGTCTGCTCGTATGTCAGAGCGCCAAAAATAGACAGCCTTTATACCATACATAAGTATAGCACATGGTTCCTGCGATGCGATACAAAATTATCACAATTTCTCAAACTTTTTCACGTCCAATTCCTGTCATCGTTTATTTATAACACACTTTAGTGTAAAATTGACTGATTGAAAGAATAGGATAGAAATATGCAGATTGAACGTTGCAAGGGTTGCACTGATCTAAGCGCGCAGGACATGTTGCGCTTCCGCAGTGTCGAGGCGGCTTTTCAGGAAACGGCCAGGAGTTATGGCTATGATGAGGTGCGTACGCCCACACTGGAATACCTCTATCTTTTCACCTCCGCAGGTACTTTAACCACAGGTATGCTGCGTCGTGTATACTCATTTCTTGACTGGGACGGGTGGAGTGGCGAGCGCGTAGTTCTCAAGCCTGATACTACAATCCCAACGGCACGGCTTTTTATTGAGCAGATGCAGCAGCAAGGCTATCCGGCACGTTTAAGTTACGTTACAAACTCATTCGTGTTTGAGGAAAGCGCCACAAAAGCGCGCGAGCGCTGGCAGTGCGGAGCAGAACTCATCGGCGCAGGCGGAGATATAGCAGATGCCGAACTGATTTCTTTTGCGTGTGACGCCGTCAAGCGCATGGGAATCGATAAAATTGAAGTCAGGCTTTCCCACGTCGGTTTATTACGCGAGTTGCTTGCAAGCTTGGGCTTAAATCACACTGAGCAGGATGACGTGCTAAGCCGTATCCTTGATGGTGAGTTGAGCGCCCTCGAAAGCATGCATGCCGCCAAAGGGCAGTCCCTTGAGGCTCTTCGGTTGCTACTCAACACAAAAGGTGACTCGGCCGCTTTCCTCAAAAACCTGCGCTCCCTTTTTGCATCAGATATCGCCGGGGTGCAGGATGAATTGAGTTCTTTCATAAAAACCATTGAGATGGTTGAGTCCATGGGGCTTGCATATCAAATTGATTTCACGTGCGGTAAAGGCTTTGAGTATTACACCGGAATTATCTTCAGACTGTTCGCCGGTGCGGTGAATGTAGGTGGCGGCGGACGTTATGACAGGCTTGTTGAGACGATGGGTGGCACCTCTGCTCCGGCAGCGGGCTTTGGGCTTTATATTGACCGTTTATCAGCACTTATCAACATCGACCATTTGTATATTCCTGTTTCGCAGCGGGTGAGCCTCAGTGTTGACCCCTCTGCTATGAAAGTCGGATGCGAGGTGGCTGACCTTTTACGCCGTGCGGGGCTTGTTGTTCTGATGGGTCCGAACGGCACAGTTGCGCATGATTGCGGCTGGGAGTTGCAGGTAAAACAGGATGAGCCGCAAATCGTACTGTTCAATTGCGCCACAGGCGAAAGGAATAACTGCTCTTCTGCCATTGAGGCCGTGGCGCTGGTTGGGTTGGTTTGAGAATGACTATACGCATTGCACTTCCAAAAGGAAGACTAATGCCACCCACGGCTGACATACTTGAAAAAGCAAGATGGGGCTTGGATGACTACAATGATAAATCACGCCTATACCGCCTGAAATCATCCACAAGAGGCGATATCAGCGCCAAGATATTTCAGGAACGGGACATTCCCATACAGGTGGCCATAGGCAACTATGACATAGGCATTTGCGGATCTGACTGGGTGGCAGAGTACACCGTAAAGTATCCTTCATGCAATCTGGTCACCGTGCGTGACATGGGATTTGGTGAAGGAGCTGTATATGCTGCCGCAATGCCGAGAGTTATGGAAAATGATGAAATTACTACGCGCAATCCCGCGGTGAGAATAGCCGGGGAGTACCCTAATCTGGCACACTCGCTTGCCTTAAAGATGCGCCTGCGGCGCTTCTCAATTTATCCTTTGTGGGGTTCTGCGGATGCCTATCCCCCCGAAAATGCCGACATTGTTCTGCTGTCGCGCAAGAACGAGGCTGAGATAACCTCTTTGGGTTTTGTGTCGCTTGGCAAAATCGTAGGTTTCAGGGCTTGTTTAATAGTCAACAGGGACAGCCTGCGCCACAAGGATATGTCCGACGTCTTGGCATCAATTGATGCCATAATACCCAAGGTATTCCCGCATGAGTCCGCCGGTTTCGGGCAGTTCGTAAATATTGGAGCAACCAGACAATGTATGCAGCCGCGGTGTGAGCTTGACGCAGACACTGTACGCCTGGCGCTTCCCGACGGGCATCAGCAGTCGCATGTACGCAAGATAATGGATGCTGCGGGCATACAGATAGACGATTATCCCTCCGCATACGGCAATAGACGCCCCAAAATCTCGCTTGACGGTTTTTTCATCAAGGTTATACGCCCGCAGGATATGCCAATGCAGGTAGCGGGCGGCGACTATGATTTGGCAATTACCGGTCGTGACTGGCTTATCGATCACCTGCATCAGTTTCCGGGAAGTCCACTTATGCAAATGCTTGATCTCAAGTATGGCTGGGTGCGTATTGTAGCCGTTGTGACCAACGAAACACCGGTGAGCACGACGGCTGAGTTGCAGCAGATGTACAGTGCTCAGGGCAAATCCTGTCGCATTGCTGCCGAGTACGTCAACATTGCCGACCATTATGCCCGCACGAACCATTTCGACTCATACCGCGTTGTGCCGACCTGGGGTGCCACGGAGGCCTTTTTACCGGAGGATGCCGACGTGCTAATTGAGAACACAGAAACAGGCTCTACGCTTGTTAAAAACAACCTTAAAATTATTGACACGCTTTTCGAGTCTACGGCCTGTATTATCGGCTGCACACACCCTGATCAAAGCCCCATCAAAGCACAGCGCATGGCACACTTTGTGCAGTTGCTGCGCGGTGCGTTGGAGGCAAGCTGACATGAAGCTGATAAGGGGATTCGCCGAGTGCAGGGGTGCCTTGTCGCGGCGTGCCGTGCCGCAGAAATACTCCGTTTCACCGCGTTTGGCTGCTGCCTTAACACAACTGTTTGGCACGGAAGATGTGCAGCAGGCGGTGGCTATTATTATTGAGCGGATAAGGGAGCATGGTGATGATGCCCTGAAGGATTTCAGCCGTCGCATCGACCGCGTGGAACTGGACTCACTTGAGGTACCCCAAGAAGAGATGCGCTCAGCTGCAGGGCGTATTGCGCCAAAGCTGCTGGATGCACTGAAAGCAGCGGCGCAGAATATTGAGCATTTCCACCGCAGGCAGTTTGAGGCTTGGGAGTGTGGCGCGCAAAAAATGTCACCTGATACGGTCTTTCGCGTGCTGTCGCGGGTGGGTCTGTATGTGCCAGGCGGTACCGCCAGCTATCCGTCTTCGGTTTTGATGACTGTATTACCTGCAAAAGCGGCTGGTGTGAAAGAAATAATCGTATGCACGCCGCCCGCCAAGGACGGCAAGATACCTGATATGACGCTCGCCGCAGCTTACATCGCCGGCGTGGATAAGCTGTTTGCCATTGGTGGGGCACAGGCAATTGCCGCTTTGGCATTCGGCACAAAAATCGTACCCGCCGTAGATAAAATCTGCGGTCCGGGTAATATTTTCGTTATGCTGGCAAAAAAGCAGCTTTTCGGAACTGTTGATATTGACGGACTTCAGGGTCCAAGCGAGGTATTGGTGCTGGCTGATGCATCAGCCAATATTAAGTGGTGTGCAGCCGACATACTGGCTCAGGCAGAACATGACGCCATGTCGCAGTCCATACTGCTTACCACATCTGAAGACGTGGCAGAACAGGTAATTCAGGAAGTGACGTCTGTGGCAAAGACACTATCACGCAGGGACATTATTGAGGAGTCATTAACACACCATGCCGTGGCATGCGTTGTGGACAACATGGAGCAGGCAATTGAACTTGCAAATCTATATGCGCCTGAGCATCTGTGTATTTTTGCCGAGGACTCTCATAAAATTGCTCAGCGTATTTCACACGCAGGGTGTATCTTTGTTGGTGAGCACCCAACCGTTGCCATGGGGGACTACATTGCAGGGCCAAGCCATGCTTTGCCAACAAGCGGCACGGCACGTTTTGCCGCACCGCTTAATACCACCGACTTCGTGCGTTTGATGAATGTTGTCAGTGTTGATGCTAAAATGTACGCACAATTCGGTCCGCAGGCTGCCGTTATTGCCGAGGCCGAGGGGTTAACTGCGCATGTATTAGCGCTAACACATGTGAATGACGAGGCAAACAGATGAGCAACTCAAACAGAATAGAGGCTTTTGTCCGCCCTGAAATGACCAAATTCAAAGGCTATGCCGCCTGTAAAGCACCCGACGTCATAGCCAGAAGGCTGGGTATTCCCGAGGAGGATGTGGTAAAGCTTGATGCCAATGAGAATAACTATGGTGCATCCCCCCGTGTTGGCAAAGTACTCAGCGGTTATAACAATTTTCACATTTATCCGGATGCGGCTCAAACAGAACTGCGGGAGGAGTTGTCACGCTATACCGGTGTACCTGCCGAGCAGATTGTGGTCGGTGCCGGGTCGGATCAGCTTATTGAGTTGATTATTATGCTTTTTGCTGCACCAAACGATGAGATAATAACAATGAGCCCATCTTTTCCAATGTATCGCTTTTATGCCGAACTTGGCGGGATAAAGGTTGTGGACGTACCGCGCGATAGTGATTTTTATATTGACGTTGCCGGTATTATTGATGCCGTAACACCCAAAACGAAGCTTATTTTCCTGCCTAACCCAAACAACCCGACCGGCACCATGACCACCGCCGGGGACATACGCAGGCTGGCACAAACAGGACTGCCGCTTGTGGTGGATGAGGCGTATTTCGAGTTTACCGGAGAGACGGCACTCCCGCTTATGCCTGAGTTTCAAAACGTGATGCTGCTGCGCACTTTTTCCAAATGGAGCGGTTTGGCAGGACTGCGCGTAGGATACGGTATCTTCCCACGCTCAATTGCGGACTTTTTGCATGCCATCCGCGACCCTTATAACGTCAACGCAACAGCGGTGGCGGCCGTAAAAGAATCCCTTGCAGATTTAGACTATTTGTTGTGCAACATCCAGAAAATTGTGTCTGAACGCGAGAGATTGCTGCTTAAATTAGCTGACATAAAATGGCTGAAGGTTTATCCTTCCAAAGCCAACTTCATTCTATGTGACCTTCTCAAAGGTGATGCAAAAGACGTGCAACAAAAGCTTGAGGACCGGGGAATATTGATACGCCATTATGCTGATGCCCGCCTTAAAAACTGCATCCGCATAAGTGTCGGCAAACCCGGTGAGGATGATAAACTACTTGCGGCTCTTGAGGAAATAGGGAGGTGAGCACTATGGCACAGCGCAAAGCATCAATTAAGCGTGAAACACGCGAAACCTGCATTGACCTCAGTTTAAACGTGGATGGCACGGGTCAGTATGAAATTGCCACCGGCATACATATGTTTGACCATATGTTGTCGCAGTTGGCGCGTCACGGCAGTTTTGATATCAGCCTAAAGGCAACAGGAGATGATGCTCATCATCTTGTTGAGGATGTGGGTATCTGTCTTGGGAAGGCTTTTCTGGAGGCATTGGGTGAATGCAGGGGCATTGTGCGCATGGCCGACGCCTCTGTTCCAATGGATGATGCCCTTTCCATGGTGGCGCTCGACATCAGCGGGCGTGGATATGCCAAGCTGGATTTGGTTCTCACCGAAAACGACATGCTGGGGTTTCCGTCTGATCTGATCCGGCATTTCCTTGAAACATTCGCCATTGAGGCGCGCATGAACTTGCATGCCCGTACCTTGTATGGCACCAATGACCACCACAAGGCCGAGGCTGTTTTCAAGGCAATGGGTAAGGCACTTGACAGAGCAACAAGCGTTGACGCGCGCTGTGCGGATGATTTGCCTTCTACAAAAGGGTGTTTGGAAAATTAAACAGTTGTAGATTAGTATGAGTGGTGATATGCAGGATGCTAAGAATACGGCGGGCGCTATGTTGAACATTGCAGTTTTTGCGTCACACAGCGGCTCCAACCTTCAGGCGATAATTGATGCCTGCAGCTCAGGCGCAATGAAAGCAAATGTTTGTGTTGTGCTGAGCAATAATTCCGGCTCGCGTGCTCTGCAAAGGGCAGCGGATGCCGGAATTGACAGTTTTCACGTGAGTCCCAAAGCTCTCGGAAGTGACGAAGTAGCCGATGCTGAAATTTTGAAAATTTTGACGTCACACAATACTGATATTATTTTCCTTGCCGGTTACCTGAAGAGAATCGGTGAAAGTATTTTAAACAAGTATCACAACAGGGTATTCAACATACATCCGGCTCTGCTCCCAAAGTATGGCGGCAGAGGAATGTTCGGTATGAACGTACATAAGGCCGTCATAGCAGCTAACGAGCCGCTTTCAGGTATTACAATCCATAGAGCCAGCCAGGAATACGATGAAGGTGAGGTTGTGGCCCAAACAACAATAGCCGTCTCTGCGGATGATACAGCTGAAACCTTAGCCCAAAAAATTTTAGCAAGGGAACATACTTTCATCGTTGAGGTTATAAACCAAATCATAGACGGAAGCATTTTATTAGGCGCCCCAAAATAACGATATTCTATAGGAGGTATGAACGATGTTGTTATCACCATGCGGCATAGACTGTGCAGCCTGCGACTATTACAAAGATTGCGGCGGATGCTACGCAATCAAGGGCAAGCCTTTTTATATCAAGGATTTTGGCATGGAGGTTTGCCCTATGTATGACTGCCCTATTAACAAAAAGAGCTATAAGTCGTGTGCAGAGTGCGCCGAACTTCCCTGTAAAACATATTATGACTGGAAAGATCCCAGCATGACGGATGAGGCGCACATAAGCTCAATCAACGTCAGGGTTAAAGCGTTAAAAGACTCGCTGTTGTAAGACGAATCAGGGCGTCAAAGGAAACTTTGACGCCCTGAACTTCTATTTTAAGACAAGAACCTACAGAGCTTTTGGTGCAAGCCGGCTGGTTCTCTTTTTAACCATTTTGCTCTTCCATTGGCTTGCGCTAAGCCCGAGCCGCTGGAATATTGCATCCACATGCGCCGTGTAAAAATTATAATCAAAGACAGCCTCAAGTTCTCCTGCGCTGATTTTCTGGAGCAATTCCCCGTCGGCTTTAAGTAATGTTAAAAACTTCTTGCCGGTCTTCCAGCATTCCATGGCGTTGCGCTGGGTGAGTTTATATGCCTCTTGGCGCGACAACCCCTTATTGATTAGTGCCAGCATAACACGCTGCGAAAAAACCAATCCATGGGTAGTCTCCAAGCCCTTTAGCATGTTTTTGGGGTAAACATTGAGATTTGCGACTATGCCGGTGAAAATATCAAGCATATAGTCCAGCAAAAGACAGGCATCCGGCAAAATGATACGCTCAGTGGAAGAGTGTGAGATATCCCGTTCATGCCAGAGCGAGACGTTCTCTATGGAAGTTATGGCATAACCACGCATAAGGCGCGCCATACCGCAAATACGCTCGCATAACTCAGGGTTGCGCTTATGCGGCATGGAAGATGAGCCGGTTTGTCCTTCCTCAAAAGGCTCCTCAACTTCGCGTGATTCGCTTTTTTGCAGCAAGCGAATTTCCGTGGCGAATTTTTCAAGTGAAGCGGCACAAATTGTCAGTGTGGTGACAAACTGCGCATGACTGTCGCGCTGTAGAATCTGGTTTGAAATGGGAGCCGGCGTTAGCCCCAGTTTGGCACAGGCAATTTCCTCTACCTCAGGCGGCACTGTGGCATATGTACCTACCGCACCGGAAATTTGCCCAAAGGCGATGCCCTTGACTGCTTCATCAAGACGATGCCTGTTGCGCTGCATTTCATCCATCCATAGGGCTAGCTTAAGCCCGAAAGTAGTCGGCTCGGCATGGATGCCATGCGTGCGACCTATCATCAATGTGTATTTGTGCTCAATGGCCTTAACAGCCAGCGCCTCCACCAAAGCCTTCATGCCGGCAGAGAGTATTTCGGAGGCTTCAATAAGCTGTAGCGACAGTGCCGTATCCATTACATCGCTTGATGTGATACCCATGTGTATGAATCTTGCATCAGAGCCCACAGATGGCACCACAGCCCCCAGAAAGGCTGTCATGTCGTGGTGTGTTTCTTTCAGTATTTTTGCCATTAGCTTTAGGTCGCACTTGGCAACCTTGATTTTACTTAGCGATGCACGGGGTACCTTGCCAAGCTTAACCCATGCCTCGCATACGGCGACCTCAACATCCAGCCATTTGCTGAACTTGTTTTCATCGGACCATACCCGCTTCATCTCAGGACGGCTGTAGCGTTCTATCATAAAATCCCTCTTTTAGCTTTTTGCCAACTCCAGACGATAATCGTCATAGGCTATACGTATTTGCTCGTACTTAAGTCCCAGTATTTCTGCTGCCAAAAAAGCTGCATTCTTAGCTCCTGCCACACCAATAGCCACCGTCGCCACGGGAATTCCAGCCGGCATTTGAACTATGGCATAAAGGGCATCCATCCCCTTGAGATCACTGGTCGGCATAGGCACGCCGATGACAGGCAGGGTTGTCCACGACGCCATAACACCCGGAAGATGTGCAGCACCTCCCGCGGCCGCGATAATGACCTCAATACCTCGCCCGCGTGCCTCCTGCCCGAAGCGCCGGGCTTTCTCAGGTGTGCGGTGCGCCGAAATCACATGCACCTCATGCTCAATACCCATTTTGAGCAGTGTGTCGAGGCACGGCTGTATGGCCTCGCCGTCAGACCTTGAACCCATAACCACAGCAACTAATGCCATATCCCAATCCTTTAGAATTATTTCACCATCATTATCGCAGATGCTGCCCCAGTGTTAAAACTGTGCAATATCAGTTCGATAATGCGCACCATCAAAGCTGATGCGTGACAGATTATTATATACTTTCTGCCGCGCCTGCAACAAAGTTGCGCCTTTAGCCACCACCGTAAGCACGCGACCGCCGCATGAAACAACCTTGCCATCCGAATCATGCTTTGTTCCGGCGTGGAATACCATCACGTCCTGATCAACATCCGACAGCCCTGAAATAACAAGCCCGGTTGGGTAATGTCCGGGGTATCCCGGTGCTGCCATAACCACACCCACGCAAGCCTCGTCGCTCCATTCAATGCTCTGGCGCTCCAAGCGTTTTTCAATAACTGCAAGCACAATATCAACAAGGTCGCTTTTTAATCTGGGCATGATAACCTGCGTTTCCGGATCACCAAAACGGCAGTTGAATTCAACAGTACGCATGATGTTGCCATCAACCATAAGGCCGCCATATAGAACACCGGCAAAAGGTGCACCCTCTGACGTAAGCGCTTTAATAGTCGGTCTCATGACCTCGCTCATGGCACGCTCCCCCAATTCCGTCGTGTAAAAATCAGGCGGGGAGAAGCTTCCCATACCGCCGGTATTCGGTCCCTGATTATGGTCAAAAACCTGCTTATAATCACAGGCACTCACCGGCGCAGAAAGCGCTGTGCCGTCAGAGAAAGCAAAAATGCTCATCTCACGCCCTGTCATATACTCCTCAATCACTACCTGCTCACCTGCCTGCCCAAGAGAACTGTCCTGCATCATACATTTGAGGGCATCAACGGCATCATCAGTGCTCTGCGCAATGACCACACCTTTGCCGGCAGCAAGACCATCTGCCTTTAATACAATCGGTGGCTTAAGCGGCTTGACATAATTTGTGGCAGCATTGAGGTCAGAAAAGCTGCGGCTGGCAGCAGTAGGTATGCCGTATTTGGTCATCAGTGCCTTTGAAAAGACCTTGGATGACTCAATACGCGCAGCGGCTTGAGTCGGGCCGAAAACAGGCAGACCTGCCTTACTGAATGCATCAACCAGTCCCCCAGCCAGAGGCGTTTCGGGTCCGACAAAGGTAAAATACACTTTGTTTTGCCGTGCTACATCAATGAGAGACTGTATGTCTGTTGCAGAGATGTCAATATTTTGCGCGATTTCTGACGTGCCTGCATTGCCTGGTGCTACAAATACTTTTTCAACCTGCGGACTTTGCAGCAGTTTCCAAACAATAGCGTGCTCACGCGCCCCAGAACCGATAACCAAAACTTTCATATGCTTAAGCCTCAATTAAAATTTCCGACATACATTTTAGCACGGCAAGACCTGAAAATTGGAGTGCCCGGAAAACTTTGTTTCGTTTTACACTGCAAATCATTTAGTGTAGAATAGGCACAAATTGAATAAATGGGCGGTTAGCTCAGCGGTTAGAGCGCTTGCTTCACACGCAAGAAGTCAGAGGTTCAAATCCTCTACCGCCCACCATTACAAGATAATTTGAACTTAATTTTTCACGAACAGCCGCAAAACTACCCAAGAATTAAGTGATTTTTGCCAGTTTGGTACGCAATTCGTGATATTGGGCAATGGCTTGACGACCTGCATCGGTAATTTGGGCATGTCCGCCACCGGCTCCACCGGTGATTTTTTCCACCAAGGGAGACGGCGCCAAACGGTTCATAGCATCAATCCAAAGCCATGCATTTCGGTACGTCAGTTTCATGGCACGTGCGGCAGCAGCGATGGAACCAAGTTCCTCAAGCTTCTCCAGCAAAGCGGCGCGCCCTCCGCCGATGTATAATTCCCCGTCTTTTTCAAGCCAAATACTCGCCTGAACAGTGTAGCCTGTTTGAGGGTGTCTTCCAAAACGTGATAGTTTACGGCTGCCGCTTTGTGCTTTTTTAGTGTTTTCCATATGATACTTCCTCGTAAGTTATTTGCTTATACTACATAAACGTGCTAAACAATTCAATTTTGAGCGGAATCATCAGAAGAAAATCAATTTTGCTAATAAATTTGCTTCAAATCTAGCTTTTTTCCATCTCGACTATTTTATCAAGGCGTTTTACATGACGCTCATCCTCAAAAGCACTGGTTAAAAACACTTTAACAATATTCTCAGCGTCTTGATTATTTTCAGCCCCCATACATAAAACATTGGCGTTGTTGTGTTGCCTTGCGCGCTCAGCCATGAAAGTATTACAGCACAGTGCCGCACGAATGCCGCGCACCTTGTTTGCGGCGATGCTCATGCCAATTCCTGTGCCGCATAAGAGTATGCCGCAAACGCATGTTCCCTGCACCACCTGGCGGCAGACATCATGCGCAATATCGGGATAGTCCACACTCTGCGTGTCATACGCTCCGACGTCACAGGATTGAATACCGAGTTCATTAAGCAGTCGCAAGATATCCGCTTTCATATCAAAACCGCGGTGATCGCTTCCTATAGCTACTATCATAATCCCTCCAAAGCTAATAAATGCTGCAGTATTTTTGCAGTACTTCGCGCGGCACTGCTCCCTGGCGTAATATTCGCGGCATGTCCGTGCTCATGTCCAAAATGGTAGACTCCACACCTCCCGGTGTCTTGCCGCCGTCAATAATTAAATCCACTTTATCGCCGATTTGGCTCTCGACTTCACATGCTGTGAGCGGGCTCGGTAGCCCGTGAATATTAGCGGAAGTACCCACCACCGGCACGTCAACCCATTTGATAATATCTATGGTCACCGGATGATCGGCCATGCGCACGCCTATGGTTGGCTGCCCTGCAGTGACAATATCAGGCACGAATGGCTTTTTACGCAGGACCAATGTTAGTGCTCCTGGCCAAAGATCATGCATCATCTGTCGTGCAACGTCGGATATATCGCACGCTACCAAATCAACGTCACGCTCCGCACCAAGCAATAACGGAAGAGGCTGGTTCATTGGGCGTTGTTTGATATCAAAAACTTTTTGCACACAGGAAATGTAATTCACAGGCGCACCGAGCGCATATACGGTATCTGTAGGAAATGCCACAGAATTGCCATTTACCAGTAACGACACAGCCCGCCGCAGATTGACGTAAGCGGTGTCTCGCACGTCTGCCAATAACTTCCTCCAGTTTGTTATTTGACGCTGAGTATAGCATAATACTAATATCTATTTTCAAAAAAAAGCCATGACAGAAAACGACATTACAAACAACACAGATTCACGGCACATCCACGGCAGCGGGGATGCAGAGGTATCCACTTATCTTGGGATAGCCAAGGAAAAAAGCGGGCAACAACCCATTTCAGGCGGGCAACCGGTATCGGGTGCCGAGCGCGAAACCATCATTGTAATTGATTTCGGCTCGCAGTACTCGCATCTTATCGCACGCCGCATTCGCGAACTACACGTCTATTGCGAGTTGTTACCGCACGATACCCCATGGGAGAAAATTGCCGAGCTAAATCCCAAAGGCTTCGTGCTTTCAGGTAGTCCGGCATCGGTATATGAAGACGGCGCTCCGCTGGCCGCATCTTACGTATATGAAAAACATCTGCCAGTTTTGGGTATATGCTATGGTATGCAGGTAATTGCGCACCAACTGGGTGGTAAAGTAGTCGCCGGGCAGAAAAAAGAGTACGGGCATGCCGTATTACACGTGGGAGATGTGGATTCACCTCTGTTTGCGGATTTTCCAACGTCATCGCCTGTATGGATGAGCCATGGGGACAGAATTGAAGAACTGCCGCAAGGCTTTAAGTCGCTTGCGCATACTGAAAACTCACCCGTGGCCGTTATGGGATGCGATAATATCTTCGGACTGCAGTGGCACCCTGAGGTTGTGCATTCGCAGTACGGCACCACAATTTTGAAGAATTTTGTGTTTGATATCTGCCACTGTCAGGGCAACTGGACTATAGGCAATTTTGTTAATGTCAGTTTGGAGCGCATTAAGGAACAAGTGGGACAGCGCAAGGTTATAAGCGCCATCTCTGGCGGCGTGGACTCATCAGTGGTTTCTACACTAATTCATAAGGCAATAGGCGAGCAACTGACATGCATCTTCGTCAACACCGGACTGCTCAGGCGTGAGGAAGCAGACCGTACACTGGCTGTATTCCGCAATAACTTCCATATGAACATCATTTATGTGGATGCCACAGAACGCTTTTTATCACGCCTTAGCGGCATAACCGACCCTGAAACAAAACGTAAGACAATTGGGGCTGAGTTCATCAAGGTTTTTGAAGAAGAGGCTTCCAAGCTTGAGCAGGTCGATTTCCTAGCGCAAGGTACAGTTTATCCAGATGTTATTGAGAGTGCCTCCTCTACAGCTGCCACATCAGTAAAAATTAAATCACACCACAACGTGGGTGGTCTGCCATCCCATATGACACTGAAATTAATTGAGCCGCTGCGTTTTTTATTCAAGGATGAAGTGCGTCAGGTTGGTTTGGAACTGGGGCTTCCTGAGGAAATGGTCTGGAGACAGCCTTTCCCTGGACCCGGTTTATCTATCCGCATCATAGGTGACGTAACGCATGAAAAACTGGAGATATTAAAGTCTGCTGACTGGATAGTGATGGAAGAAATCAAGAAAGCCAACCTATACCGCCAGTTATGGCAGAGTTTTGCTATACTTACCGACCTAAAAAGTGTAGGTGTCACTGGAGACTTCCGAACATATGGACATTTAGTTGCGATACGCGCAGTTACCTCAAATGATGCTATGACAGCCGATTGGGCTCGACTGCCATACGATGTACTGGCGACTATTTCATCTCGCATTGTTAATGAAGTGCCCGGTGTCAATCGTGTAGTATATGACATAACATCCAAACCGCCTGCCACAATCGAATGGGAATAGTGACAAGGCAATGAGTTCGTGCGTAAAAGAGTCTTGAAAATGGTTCAGCGATACTAAAACGATACTGATAA
>WRHS01000031.1 GCA_009783135.1 Dehalococcoidia bacterium | reverse complement strand
AAACCGCTGGTCGTGGGTTCGAGTCCTGCCACTCCTGCCAAGAGCCGAGATGGTGGAATGGCAGACACGCTAGCTTGAGGGGCTAGTGAACTTTATCGTTCGTGAGAGTTCAAATCTCTCTCTCGGCACCAAAG
The DNA here is from genome assembly GCA_009783135.1 of Dehalococcoidia bacterium. Taxonomy (GTDB): domain Bacteria; phylum Chloroflexota; class Dehalococcoidia; order Dehalococcoidales; family UBA1222; genus WRNG01. The sequence goes on along the minus strand of WRHS01000031.1, from coordinate 13,989 downwards.
CACCCGTCGTTTGCGGAAGTAGTTCAGTGGTAGAATGTCTCCTTGCCAAGGAGAAGGTCGCGAGTTCGAGCCTCGTCTTCCGCTCCATCTCTTTAAAAACCTTTTCTGTTGCCTAACAGCGCAAAATATTTTTGACTTTTACGCCTGCACGGAGTATGCTATCTGCGCTTTTATACGATTATGGCGGCGTAGCCAAGTGGCAAGGCAGGGGTCTGCAAAACCTCCATCAGCGGTTCGAATCCGCTCGTCGCCTCCACCATTTTCTTTCACCATTTCATGTCTATTTTTAACTCGTAACCCAAATATAAACTTTTTACCGAAAAACATATTTTCCGAAGAATTAGTGCATCAAGCAACACTCTTGGTATTATGGAACACCAAGCAAATATTCGGTTGCCCCACGACACTTTAATCCCTTATGCCCATGCACAATATTTATAACGCTGCCAAAATGTTTTCGCAACGGCTATTGACTCTCCCTTTACGGGAGACTATAGGATGGTCTTACAACGAAGGAGATGGCTAAATGTTTCGTATCGGCGAATTTTCCAAAATGAGCAAAACAACCGTCAAAACACTCCGCTACTATGATGAAATCAGCCTTTTGAAACCTGTCGAAACTGATAAGTTCACAAGTTATCGTTTCTACGCAACCGAACAACTTGTGAAACTTCATAAGATACAGGCATTCAGGCAGGTCGGATTATCCATTGACGAGATTAAGCTGATTTTATCAGGGCATGATTCTGCAATCATTTTACAGAAACGCAAAGCAGAACTTCTTTCTGAACTCGCCGAAGGAACCAAGCAACTCTCCCGGATTGAATTTATCCTACAAGGAAAATATGAGGCAAATTTTATGAACTACGTCGCAACTATCAAAGAACTACCAAAATGCACTGTCTATTCCAAAATAATGACCGTACCGGATTACAATGCATACTTTGGGCTAATTCCCGCAATTGGAGAGAGCGTCAAAAGAAAGTACCCCGACATAAAATGCGCTACCCCAGAATATTGCTTTATAGTTTATCTTGATGGGGAGTATAAAGAGAAGGACCTTAATGTCGAGTTTTGCGAGGCCATAGACAAAATGCGGCCTGATTCTGATGACATCAAATTTAAGCAATTAGCTCCCACGACCGCGATATCTGTGTTACACCAAGGCCATTACTCAGGACTTTCACAGGCATACGCCTACGCTTTTAAATGGATTGAGGACAACTCTTATGTTGCGGCAGACAACCCTAGGGAAAGTTATATTGATGGTATTTGGAATAAAGAGAGCGAAGAAAACTGGCTGACTGAACTTCAAATACCGATAGCACAAAAATAGGTCCTCAAATCTCACACACGCTCCCTCATGCAGGTTAAACAATAGGCGGGAAGGATACCTCAGCTTAAGCTGAATTTGTAAGCTGCCCGATTAAATAGTACAATGTGTTCTCATGCCGGGGTGGCGGAATAGGCAGACGCAGAGGACTTAAAATCCTCCGGAGAAATCCTTGTGGGTTCGACCCCCTCCCCCGGCACTTATCGGCTCACATTGTCCCCGTTATTAGTGTTTGCGTAAAAAGACATCCATTCCGATGGAATGGATGTCTTATATTATCAAAGTGTCGGTGTCACCGATTAGTCTTTCTTTTGTCCCCCGAACCAGCGGCGCCAGAAAGGTTTTGAAGCAGGAGTTTCAGTCTTAGGCGGCGCCAGCAGTTTAACTTGGTTTTCCAAATTGCGGATGCGTTCGGCTGCCGCTCCAAGCTGTGCAGCCAACGCCAAGTTTTTTTCCTGCAACTCACGAATCAGATCAAAGCTATCGCCGGTTGCACCTGTGCTTTTACTCACAGATTTACTGCGTTCGGCTTCTTCGTTTCCATTTAGATCCAAATTTGGATCCAACTGCGGCGGCAGTTCCAATATGCGATATTCATCGCCGAAACTGCCTTTGACCAGTTCAGCCTTCAGCTTACCGGCTTTAATATAGCGGCGAATCGTGCGGGTGGAAACATTAAGCTTTTGGGCAGCCTCATTAATATTGAAACTTTGATTTGTCATAGCATTGACAGTGTATAGTCAACTGGCCATGCTTGTCAAGGGGCTCTTCCATCTCATGTCAATGAGACCATCTCGCAAAATAAACCCAATTTGATAATAAATACTCTCTTTAATGCGCGTCACAGCTATGCGGGAGTATAAAAATTCGGTACGAATGTCATGGCAACAATTGTTGTCATCCATTTCAATCAGATGGCTCTTCCTCTTCAAGCATGCGTCTGCGTATGTCTACCCCTAACGCAGGCGCCATAGGCAACAAAAGTGTTACACCAGGCTGGCGTTGCAGGTATGACCTCGTGTAGCTGGTAGGATAGGAATAAACGACTTGCACTTTCGGGTGTTCTAGGCAGAAAAGAAATACCCCCATAGTCTGCGGTTTGGTTCCGAACGGACCGACCACCATATTGGCGACATCCCGCACTTCATGATAGATGTTTTCCAGAATATTACGAACGCCGTATGGGTCATCAGGCGGCATATCGCGCAGTTCCACGCCGGGTTGTGCCAGCAGGAATGCGTTGTTCTTTTGCGCATATTCCAGGTAATCCATTTGCCCATCGCGCGGCGGATTGCTAATTAAAGCAATCGTACGGGCCGGATTAAAATGCTTCCATACGCTCAGACTGCGTTCAGGCTCGAATCCCAACAACAGCACCAACAGTGTTTGCTTCTCAAACGAAATGGTGCCAAAAAAATTGGCTACTGTCGTAATCTGCTCCACACCGCGCGTCAGCTTTGTCGGCATGTATGACTGCGTAGTATGGATGATTCGCGGGATACCAAGATTCTGCTCGGCAACTATAAAATACAGCAACTGCAGCAAGTAAATCTTGGTAAAGCCGCTGATGTCCAGTGTGACATAAGGCTCATCGCTGTCTTTTGGTTTGATCTTCTGCCAAATGTTCTTCAGCTGACTGATTGCTTCCGCCGGATTGTCTCGCTGGCAACGAATGATATAAACACCTTCACCGGTGTGGCGGCTTAACTGCCCCTGTAACTTAGAAAGATTGGCATCTACTTCCTTGGTATAAAAGGGCTCTTCAATAACAAAAACAATACTGTAGCGCACCCGAAAACCTGCGCCAAGACGCAACGCTCCCGAAAGGCAGCGTTCTTCAAAACTGGCACAGCATATAAAGAGGTCATCAGCACCGTATTCATTTAAACGAGGTAACGTATCAATCGGAACCGGTTCACCATAGGCCTTCATACGCTAAACACCTTACTGCGGCAAATGCCTGCCGCAAACAACGTCAATATAAACTGCTACTTTAAGATTGTCAAACCATTCCACCATTTTTCTATAAAGAAAGAGGTCCCAATGCCAGCATTGGGACCTCTTCAACTAGAACCGGAAAAGAATTATTTGCCGATTTTGAACATTTTGGTGCCACAGGAGGGACAAACACCCTGGGTGGCTGGGCGGCCGTTCTTCATGGTAATGGCCTTGGGGGTCTTCATCTCTTTTTTGTCGCGACACTTAACACAATAACCTTGCATGGAATGCCTCCTTTGTTTGAGTTTGGTTGCTAGGATAGACTATTTATAACGCAAATGTCAATAGCTTTGAAACAAACCGGAAAATGTTTCCTGGAAATATTAGCACCGAGTTTACGCCGTTCTTTGACGCAGCAGTCAAAAACAGCTATCATATGGACTTTGGATAGAAATCGCCCGTTTAGGCATGGTAGCTAGTTTATTGCACGAGGACAATAGTGTTTTATTTTGCCTACGCTTCAAATTTGAACCGCAAACAGATGTCCGAGCGCGCACCTAACGTCAAAGCGCGTTACAGTGCGACGCTCCCCAACCATAAATTGGTTTTTGCTGGTTGGTCGCGTACATGGCGCGGCGCAGTGGCAAGCGTTTTGCAGTCCGGCGGCGATAAAGTTCAGGGTGGTTTGTACGAAGTTAACGAGCAGGATTTGGAGCGATTGGCCCGATATGAGGGGCCGGAATATACCACTGCCAAAGTTTGTGTCTTTCGCGACACAGGAGAGACAGTAGATGCCATAACTTTTGTACGGAGACGGCACAATGATGAAGGCAAACCATCAGCCGAATATTTGGCAAGTATTAAACAGGGATATATTGACTGGGGGCTTATCTGACATAAATTGCCAAATCTCTATCAAAAAATATAATAAGGCTAATATAAGCTAGGAGGTACTTTTACAATGGCAAATACAGGATTGACAGTCAGCAAGAGAGAGATAACAGGCAAAAAGATCCGTTTTCTGCGACGCCAAGGACAAACCCCCGTCCATCTTTTCGGGCATGGAATGGAATCGCTGGCTCTGCAGTGCGACACCGATGCACTGCAGGATATGATTAATCGCAAGGGCACAACGCGATTACTGAACATCAATATCGGCGGAGAAAAGGGAGCGCGTAGTGTTTTTATTCGCGAGATTCAACGCGACGCCCTTACCGGCTTGTTATTACACGTCGACCTATACCAAATCAACAAGTCCGAGAAAATCAAAGTGGCGTTACCTATCATTTTCAAAGGTACCGCTCCGGCTCTCAAGCAAAAGAACAACATCTTGGAACAAATTGCAAATGAACTCACCGTTGAAAGTTTACCAGATGATCTCCCGCCGCAAATCGACATTGATTTGGGAGTGCTGACAAGCAGCAATCAGGTGATCACCGTACGCGACCTCCAGCTTAATCCCGGTGTGACAATAGATGCCAATCCGGACCAGATTATCGTTAAGATTAGCCTTATAGCTGAGGACAAGGAAAGCACGAGTTCCACCGCTTCTCAGGCGGATGCAGGCAAAGGCGAACCAGCCGCAGCAGAGAACAAAGGCGAAAAGAAATAATCCGTATCACCAAAGTTGCAAAGAGAGGGCTTGTACAAGCCCTCTCTTTTTCTATGTTATAATCCATGCATGATAGTTGACTCCCACACACACATTTTTCCTCCGGAGATAATTCATAACCATGAGCGTTACATGGCAGCGGATAGCGGCTTTGCCGAGTTGTTCCGCCAACCTGCAGCTCATTTGGCAGATGCTGAAGAATTGATCCATAGCATGGACAACGCCGGTATAGACATGTCCATAGTTTGCGGCTTTGCATGGTCCAGCACGACGCTGTGCCAAGAAGGAAACAACTATATTCTGGACGCAATTTCCCGTTATCCTCAGAGACTAGCAGGGCTGATTACTGTATATCCGGAAGACAGCCATGCCGCGCTATGTGAACTTGAACGCTGTGTCCACAAAGGTGCTATAGGGATTGGAGAGATGAGACCCTCGGCAGATAGTCTTGACAGTGCTCTTGACAGCCTTTGGACACCTCTTGCCAATTTTCTCAGCAAGAACGGCTTATTATGTTTAATTCACTCATCAGAGCCAGTTGGACATTTCTACCATGGCAAAGGGGATTTTACTCCGGCATACCTATACCAATTCATCACACGTTTTCCTGAGCTTAAAATCGTGCTGGCACACTGGGGTGGCGGATTACCTTTTTACAGCCTAATGCCAGAGGTCAAAAAAGCATTGGCTAATACGTGGTTTGACAGTGCCGCCTCTCCGTTTCTGTATGCTCCGTCAATCTACAGCCATATATCCAATCTGATAGATACCGAACACATACTTTTCGGCAGCGACTTTCCGCTTATGCCTTATTCCCGTGCGCTGAAAGACCTAAATAATCTGGAAATTAGCAACGAACTGAAACTGTCCATATTAGGCAACAACGCTGCCAAACTGCTAGGTAGCATACATGCCAAGCAATGTTGATTTGGTGCGCGCATTTATCGCCATAGAACTGCCCATATCAATTCGCTCTGAACTGGCAGTTCTCCAAACAAATCTGCAACTTAAATGCAGGTGCCCCGCCAAATGGGTAGCCTCAGACAGCATCCACCTTACCCTCAGCTTCTTAGGTGAAATTCCGTACAAATCACTGGAAAAGGTCAAGCAGGCTATGTCACAAGCTGCCATAGGGCAAATGCCCCTTCATTTGGCTCTTTACAAATTGGGGGCTTTCCCAGAAATGGAAAGTCCACGCATTGTTTGGGTAGGATTAAGCGGAGGATTGTCAGATTTAAAATCACTGCAATCAAATTTAGCACAACTCCTGCGCCGCTATGGATTAACGCTGGAGGAGAGAGAGTTTTGTCCACACCTGACACTGGCTCGCATACGCGACGAGGCAAATCCCCATGAAAAACGGCAGCTAGGACAGACACTTGACTCAGCAGAATTGACGCAACATTCAAGTTTCTGCGCACAGTTCATAAGTTTAATTCAAAGCCATCTGACGCCTCGCGGACCTCTTTATAACACGCTTTTCCGCGAAGAATTACGCACAACAGCCAACATAATGAATGCATAACATAAACCCATAAAACACCTTTTTCTTGTGTTGCCAATTGCCAATCCTGTAGTGTATACTTCCTCGCAATCACGGCTGGGAGGTGGATCAGTGGAACAATATTGCATGCCAAAATGTCAAAAGTGTCACATAGGAGACCTAGTGCCTCTGTCGGACTTCGGCAGCCAGGGGGCCTCCATCAAGTACAAGGCATGGGTTTGCACCAATCCCGAGTGCGGCTACAACATCAAAATCAGGAACGGCGATATCTATATCAATGAGCCCATAATGAGTGGTGTCGGTAATAGCCGGCAACGCCAAAGCGGCTCGTTCTAACAGCATCACAGAACTATAACGCGTGCTGCCGGCTTCAAAGCCAGCAGATGGTTGTTTTTGTCAGCACAAGCAATTGCGTCAAAGTGGTTGCCTATGATGTGGGTTTGTATCAAGCTGACGACCACGTTATCGATGCAAAATCATTTCATGCAATGTCGGGGTGCGCCATATGCTTTCCGAGAAAAGTTCTTCAGAACTCGTCCATAGAAATACCCGCCAACAGCATTTCACCACTTTCGAAACCGAATTAGGCTGGGTGGGACTGGTAGCCACGCAAAAAGGATTATCTCAACTTACTCTGCCTCAAACAAACGAAAAGGAAACTCTGTCCGCGCTTAATCTTAGTTCTGATGCCATATACACCAGCGCAGATAGACTTGCCTCCGCCGTATCACATATCCGAGATTACTTCAAAGGTCATCCCATCTATTTCAATGAAGCCCTTGATTTATCAGCAGGCAGCATCTTTGCACAAAAGGTATGGAACATATGCCGCATTATTCCATACGGTCAAACACGCAGTTATGGCTGGCTAGCAGGTCAACTCGGGCAGCCGAATGCCGCCAGAGCAGTAGGCAATTCCCTAGGCAAAAACCCTATTCCCATCATCATTCCATGCCACCGCGTCATCGCAGCCAATGGCAATATCGGTGGATTTTCCGGGGGGCTAGAAACAAAAAGACAACTGCTAACACTGGAAGGCATCTGGCATTTTTGCAACTAGAATTTCAGACTCTCCACTTGGACGTTTTCAACTCCGATAAGTGCCGTTAAGCGACGACGTAGTTCGTCGCTGTAAGAAACGCGCGACTGGCACATCTTGAGTTTAAATATCTTTGTACCATTGCTCACTGTCAAGATAACTTCATCGTCGCCTGGATATTCCTGTAAAATTGCGACTGCCCCATGTAATAAGGCAATATCTGATTGCTCATCATCAGTCTGCTGCAACACAAGTGTTAGCCGCATGCGTTCAGGCGGATTTTCCATCTTGGGTACAACCGGCTCCTGAATAGTCCGCGATATTGCTTTTTCCTGTACCTGAGGCTCCAAATCATATCTTCGTACTCGGTCGCAAACAACCTGCATCTGATCGGCACGTTCACGAACCTTTCCTTCAACCAGCAAAATATTACCCTCGACCCAATAATCTTTGGTTTGAGCATAGACACGCGACCAAGCCACCACTTCAATATGCCCATCCAAATCTTCAAGAGTGGCACTAACAGAAGTTTGTCCGTCGCGCGTTTGCATGGTATGCATCAAGGACACCATACCTGCCACACATACCACCTGCCCCTCCATATCCGCATCAACCTGTCCGCACAGCATGGTATTGTCCTGTGTTGCCTTGCTCATATACGGACTAAACGGATGCTCGGACAGATATACGCCTGTGAGCTCTTTTTCCCACGCCAATTTTTCCTTTGTGCTGACCACTGAATGCGCCATCTCCAAACTCGGAGTGGGCACAGCCACAGTTGCACCCCATAAATCAAACATAGTGGATTGCCCGCTGTCACGCAGTTTCTGCTGCCGCTGCGCCATATCAATTAAGCGCTCAACACTGGACAGCAACGTACCGCGCTCGCCAAGCGCATCCAACGCCCCGACCTTTATCAAACTCTCCATAACACGACGATTCATGCAGGACGCCTCCATGCGCTTGCATAAATCCTCCACTGACGTAAACTCGCCGCCTCGTTCCCTTTCCCTGATTATGGGCTCGATTGCAGACAACCCCACATTCTTTACAGCAGATAAACCAAAGCGAATGGCAGAACGTCCGTCAGATATTTTTTCAATTGAAAAATGTTTCTGGCTTTTGTTGATGTCCGGCGGCAATACTTTGATTTTTAAGCGACGCGACTCCCCTACGGCCACTGCCACCTTATCGGCATTACCCCAGTAGGCTATCAACAAACCAGTGATATACTCCTCAGGATAGTTTGCTTTGAGATAGGCTGTTTGGTACGCGATAAGAGCATAGCTTGTGGCATGCGCCTTGTTGAAAGCATACCCGGCAAAGGGCTCTATTAGGTGATATACATCCGCTGCCAGTTCCTCAGTGTATCCTCGCTTTATAGAACCGCCAATAAAATTCTTGCGCTCTTTCTCCATAACATCGGCTTTTTTCTTACCCATAGCCTTGCGGAAAATATCCGCCTTTCCCAGCGAATAGCCGCCGATTTCACGCACAATAAAGAGCACCTGTTCCTGATAAACAATGACCCCATAAGTCTCTTTGAGAAACTCCTCCAATGCAGGGTGGGCATAGCAAATAGGCTCTTCGCCATGCTTTGAACGTATAAAACGCGGTATTTGCTCCATTGGACCTGGGCGATATAGTGCCACCATTGCGGCAATATCACTGAAAACAGTAGGCTTCAACTCCCTGATATAGCGCCGCATACCCGAGCCTTCCAGCTGAAATACACCCGTCGTATCACCTGACGCCAACAGGGCAAAGGTCTTGGGGTCATCCAAGGGAATCATACGCAGGTCAACATCCTTCCCACGATTTGATTTAATCAACTCTTTAGCGCATGCCAAAATAGTAAGGTTCGCCAGTCCAAGCAAGTCCATCTTGAGGAGCCCCAGGCGCGCAATATCCTCCATTGGGAATTGGCTCATCACCAGATCGCTGTTTTCACCCCGACTCAGCCTTTGCAATGGTATGTAATTTGTCAATACCTCTTTTGAGATAACCACACCGGCAGCATGGGTACTGGCATGGCGCGATACGCCCTCAACACGCTGCGCCATATCTATCAAATTACGTACCGTGGCATCATCGTTGTAGATGTTTTTGAGTTCGGCATTTTCATCCATAGCCTTAGACAGTGTCATGCCGACAGCGAAAGGCACCATGCGCACAACCCGGTCTACATCGCTATAAGACATCCCCAAAGCACGTCCTACATCGCGTAGCGCTGCGCGCGCGCCCAAAGTTCCAAACGTAATAATTTGCGCAACGTGGTCGCGCCCGTATTTTTCAGAAACATAGCTTATAATTTCGTCTCTGCGCGTATCCTCAAAATCAAGATCTATATCAGGCATTTCGCGGCGTTCCAGGTTGAGGAACCGCTCAAACACCAAATGGTGTTCCAACGGATCGATTTCCGTAATGCCCAAACAGCGCAAAACTATACTGGATGCCGCTGAACCGCGTACGTTGAAACTAATATTGCGCTTCCGCACAAAATGCACTATATCCCACACCACCAAGAAATAGTTGGCAAACTGCATTTTGCAGATGACATCAAGCTCATACTCCAGTCGTTCCGTAGCCTCAGCACAGTCATTCGGATAAAACTTTGGCAGGCCCTCATAACACAAATCATGTAAATACTGCTCCGGCGTTTTGTCTGCCGGACGATCAATTTCAGGCAGCAGGGAGCGTCCAAACTCAATCTCAAGATTACATAAATCAGCAATCTTCTGCGTGTTTTCTATCGCCTCGGGAACATCGGCATAAAGAACGCTCATCTCTTCCTGAGATTTCAGATAGAAGAATTCTCCATCCATTTTCATGCGTTTTTCGTCATGGATGGTCGCCCCTGTGCCTACACACAGCAAAATATCATGCGCCTGAGCATCCTCCTGATTGATATAATGCACGTCATTCGTAGCCACCATCGGTATATTCAACTCATGCGCCATAGCAATAATTTCTTGGTTAACCCGTTCCAGTTCAGGAATAGGCTGGCGTTGTATTTCCAGATAGAAATTTTCAAAAACCTGCTGGTACCATTTGGCAACGTCACGGGCATCATGCATACGCCCGGCAAGAATGAGGCTGGGAATTTCACCGGCAAGACATGCCGAGAGAGCAACCAACCCATCGCTATACTCCAGCAGCAACTCCTTATCCACGCGCGGCTTATAGTAATAGCCCTCAAGGTGAGCCTTAGTGATAAGTTGTATGAGGTTATGCCAACCGGTCTGATTCTTAGCCAGCAATACTAGGTGGGAGTTACCCTTGTCTGCGGACGTACGACCTTTCCGGCTGCCTGATGCAACATACGTCTCGCAGCCAATGATGGGCTTAATGCCGGCATCTTTGGCCTCCTGGTAAAACTGCACCGCCCCATGTAACGTGCCATGGTCAGTGATAGCAATAGACGTCATTCCAAGTTCTTTGGCACGCGCCACCAAAGGCTTGATGCGACACATGCCATCAAGCAGGCTGTATTCAGTATGGACATGCAGATGTGTAAACATTACTCTTTCCATCGGGGAAAACTCACATCATTATAACACAATCTCGCGCTTTTTTGTGCCTGTATTATCGGTAATATCACTTGTTTGAGTGACTAATACACCCAACCGGCAACGATGTGTCAAATTGTTCGTTATTCAAGAATCGCCATGCAGATGTTTGCGACTCCAAATTAACGAGGCTGAAATAGCAAGCGCCAAAATCAAGCTTATCACTCCCAGCGAAAACCAAATGGGAATATCTATATGCCCTTCCGCCAGCATCTTTAAGCCCAAGAATACTAATATAACAGCAAGGCCGTACTGTAAAAAACGTAACCTTTGAAGTACTCCAGCCAAGGCAAAATACAGCGAACGCAACCCAAGTATGGCAAAAATATTTGAACTGAAAACAATAAATTTATACCTCGTCACCGAAAACACCGCGGGGACTGAGTCCAATGCAAAAACGATATCAGTAAATTCGATAAAGACCAATATCAGCAGCATTGGCGTGGCTTTGCGCATCCCGTCCTCCACCACAAAGAATTTTTCTGCATTATAACTTTTGCTTACAGGTATTACCCGGCGCATCAGCCGAAGCAGGCGGTTCTTCTCCAAATCCACCCTGTCTTCTTTTTTGAAAGCCATGCGCAACCCGGCGAATATCAGGAAAGCACCAAAAACATACATTACCCAGCTCAATGCGTTCAGTAGGCTAATACCTGCAAATATGAACAAAGCGCGCAAGACAATAGCCCCTAGTACCCCCCAGAACAAAACGCGGTGCTGGTGTTCATCTTTAACACCGAAGTAGGCAAAAATAGTCAGAAAAACAAACAGGTTATCTACGGAAAGAGATTTTTCTATGACATAGCCGGTGAAGTATTGCAGACCAATCTCATGCCCCCACAGAATATATATTCCAACGCCGAATGCCAAAGCCATAGCAATCCACGCAAAGCTCCACAGCAATGCATTTTTGACGCTGACTTTTTCAGGCTTACGGTGGAAAACCTTGAGATCCAACAGTAACATGACCAGTACAAAAATAATAAAGCCTATCCACAGCGGAATCTCACTTATGGTATCGGTTGCGGGCATGCGCATATGGTAAATGATTCAAAACACAGACGCAAGGATACAACTTCTGCCATTTATGTCTTTCGCTATTGACTGCTCCTCGTTGCATGTGATATATATGATATATAACAACTATATCAACTGAGAGTTTGCATTGATTATTGAAATAGATACTCAGAGCGCGTCGCCCATCTATGAGCAGTTGCGAAATCAAATAGTATTTGGTATCGCGGCAAAGAAGCTTTCCCCAAACGAAGCATTACCATCCGCACGCAGCCTTGCCGCCGATCTCGGCATCAATTTTCATACTGTCAACAAGGCATATTCCATGCTTTGCGACGAAGGATACATCGTGGTGGACAGACACAAAGGCACACTTGTGGCACAGCTAGGAGGCAATAAAGCGTTATTATCAAAACTATCGCGCCAACTTTCGTTGATTGCAGCAGAAGCAATCTGCCACGATGTGAACAAGGACGATTTCACCACCCTTTGCGCTAATTGTTACCAAAACGCCAATGGCAATTCAGGGAACGGAGAGAACTTATGAAAGATATTAACCTAATCTGCTTTATAACCAGTTTGTGCGTTGCGCTTTTATGCAGCGTTTTATTGCCCATTCTCCCAATACTCACGCGAAAATCATATCTGTTTGGCGTGAAAATTCCGCTGGAAGAACAAAGCTGCCCTGAAGCAAAACACCTGAAAAAACGCTATATCACAATATGTTTGGCCGGCGGAGCGGCTGTTTTCGCGTTAATTATTATCCAGTACGCCACTTTTCCCGATATATCACTTATTGCCGCCATGTATTTCCCACTATTATTCGTAGTAGTTCAGTTTGCAGCATTCATCCCAAATTGGAAAAGGGCTGTCGCACTGAAAGAAGCTCAGGGATGGAAAGTTTCATCCTCTTCTTTTGCCGAAACAAAGACGTCCCATTCACGCGGTGATTTGTCAGAGATGCCATGGGGTTGGTACGTTTCAAGTTTCATGCTCATTTTTGCAAGCATTGTTGTCGCGCTCATTAAATACCCCGGATTGCCGGACCAAATTCCTACCCACTTTGATGCCAATATGCAGCCGGACGCATGGTCGGATAAGTCATTGCTTACTGTCATGACAATGCCGCTGATAAATCTCGCGACAGCATTTCTTATGTTTCTACTTGGCACAATGTTTGTCAAAGCAAAGCTGCAAATTGACCCGCAAAACCCTTCCCTTTCCTTTGCCCAGCACCGCATATACCGCAAACGTATGGGGCACAGCATAGGGCTTTTGACACTGGGACTAACCATAGGACTTGCGTTTATTGGGCTGAAGTCCATATGGCCGGACTTATCTATACCGTTTTGGGTGATAATGACCCTGCTTTTTATCCCAATGATGCCTTTGATTTTCGTTTCTATCCTGTCAGGTCAAGGCGGTTGCAGAATAAAACCGACAATAATTGCTGAAGAATCCCCTATAAATACATCCGACATGTCAACCCTAGACAATACTTTCGGGCGTGGAGATGACAGGTTCTGGGCACTTGGCATGTTTTACCATAATCCAGGTGACCCTGCATACATTGTCGAGGATAGGTTTGGCAGCAACTTAGGGTTTAACTATTCCAGACTATCCGTGAAAATCGGAGTCGGCTTACTGTTACTACTTCTCATAGCAGTTTATATTTGGATTACAGCCATAATATGTTCAAGCGTGTAAAATCATGCCATTGCGAATGTGCCTCATTCTGCAAGTTTAGCATGCGACGGAACAAGCAAAATTAGAGCAAAAGCTTTACAGATATTGCGAAGGAGCCCACTAATTTCATTTTCATAAGAAGTGGAATGCTTCCAAAATGAACCCTCCCCGCAGCAGAGCTGCGAGGTATCCAGGGGGTGATTATTCAAACAAGCCCAGTTGCTGGCTATGCAGTTTTTTATACTCAGCCTCTTTTCCTTGTTCGCGTACGTACCTTGCTACGGCAGCTTCGTT
>WRHS01000030.1 GCA_009783135.1 Dehalococcoidia bacterium | reverse complement strand
GGCCGCCCTGCCGCCCGAAGAAGACAAATGGATCATCGACGACGAGCTCGAGTTCGAAGACGAGCAGCTCCCCCTGACTGGCATCGGCGGCGGATCGTCCGGCCTTTTCGGAATCGCGGGTTTCGGGCTCATGACCATGTTCGGCGGCCTGTACAAGAACAAGAAAAGCCGCGTGTGAGGCTCCCGCGAAAACCGTTGAAACTCAATCTACACGCCGGGGCGGGAAACCGCTCCGGCGTTTTTCTCTTGCCAAATGGGAAAAATAGGTGTATACTGCCGGTAACATCAAAAGAGGAGGGTTTCCATGATCAAGGTAGGCATCAACGGGTTCGGTCGCATCGGGCGTTTAACTCTGCGCACCATCAAGCAGTATCACGCCGATGAGATTGAAGTGGTCGCTATCAATGACCTGACAGACACCAAAACAAATGCACATCTATTCAAATGGGACACCACTTACGGGCGCTATAACGGCAGCGTCAGCACGACAGACAACACCATCAACATAGACAATAAACCCATTCGTGTTTTCGCCGAAAAAGACCCCGCCGCTATTCCGTGGCGCGAGGCGGGAGCTGACATAGTCATTGAATCCACCGGTCTTTTCACGGATGCCGAAAAAGCCGCATCACACATCAAAGGCGGCGCCAAGAAAGTCATTATTTCCGCCCCTGCCAAAAAAGATGACGTCACCATTGTTTTGGGAGTCAATCAGGAAAAATATGACGCTCAAAATCATAACATCATATCCAACGCATCCTGCACCACCAACAGCCTTGCACCAGCTGCCAAAATACTCAACGACAACTTCATCATAAAGAAAGCCATGATGAGTACCATTCACTCATATACCAACGACCAAAAATTGCAGGATACGGCCCACAAGGATCTGCGTCGTGCCCGCTCCGCCTGCGAAAGCATCATACCCACATCAACCGGTGCCGCAACCGCCATCGGGCGCGTTTTACCGGAACTTGACGGCAAGATGCACGGGGTTGCCTTCCGCGTACCCATCGCCACCGTTTCCATGGTGGATTTGGTAGCTGAACTCGGCAGGGACACCACCGTAGATGAGATTAATCAGGCCTTTAAGAGTGCCGCCGCAGGTCCCATGCGCGGCGTACTGGAATACTGTGAGGAAGATCTCGTTTCCAGCGACTTCAAAGGCAACCCTCACAGTTCAATTTTTGACGCGCCTTCCACTATGCTCATCGGAGGCAATCTGGTCAAAATTTGCGTCTGGTATGACAATGAGTGGGGCTATTGCTGCCGCCTTGGCGATCTGGCTGCTTTTGTGGCTCAAAAAGGTCTTTAACGCCACTAAGCTTTGCGCTATATGCAAGACGGGTGGGGTTCTCCCCGCCCGTCTTTTTTATTAGCAGCCTTTCCATGTGTTCACCTCATCCTTTGGCTTTATGCGCCTTATGTGCTGAGCATGTATTCCGATATGCCCGATACCAAGAATAATTGATGCCAGCACGAGCCATATCACCTTGCCGTATATACCCAGCAATAAGAAAGCCGTCACCGGTAGCGTTGCCCCAAGTGCCGGTATTCCACACAGACTACGATAGAAGTCACCAACAGTCTGCTCACTACGGAAATAACGTATCCAATTAATTTCATATATGACCATTAGCACCAGCGACACAGCCAACCACATCGTCCACAGATCAAACGAGTGCGGGTTATAATCCGTGAAAAGTAATATCGACGCCACGCATAAAACCTGCCCTATGCGCTCAGTGAAAAGCAATGCTTTGTTTTCACCCGACGGATCATATCCTTTCGGCTTGCGCCGTGCCCATATGATATTGGGGACCTCAAGCATAAGCATATAGATCAAGCCGACATACGAAAAACCGAAGTGTCCGAGCATATTTATTCCCTTATTTCCAGCGGATGGGCTTTCTTCTTACCTGTAAAATCATCCGAAACAATTTTAAACACGCAGACGGCTCCTGCCTGCTCAGCAGTAAATGTAATATCTTTGCCGCTCTGATGCCTGAACATTCGCGACAACGCAGCGCATTTTTCAACTATGTCTTCAATAAACACGGCTTTCCCGAACCCAATTACACTTGCGAAATAATAACCTGCATCACACGGATTTTCAGCATGGACCGGCTCACCTTCATAAGACACCTCAAAACATACGCTCGCGTTACGTTTCAAAATGTCCAGTTTTCGACCACTTGGCGCACTGTGGAAATACAACTCAAGCGTACTTCCGCCAATAAGCTTATATCCATAACTCAGCGGCACTATATAAGGGCTGCCGTCACCTACCATTGCGACATGGCATGTTTTGCATTGCAGCAAGATTTCTTCAATGCCGTCAATATGTCCTATCTTTCTGTCTTTTCTGCGCATAACTCAAACTCCACCAAGTTATAAACAACGCCTTTGAGCCCATACATAGCATGTTATTTTGAACTAACCCCATTATTCCCTAATTTCAAACAACCCGCAAGATGGAGGGATGCTTTAGCGCCCACATGTTTTGTTTGACACCTGTTCAATCCAGCGGTTAGAATTAAGCCGCTTTCTCATTTATCGGAGGGTTAAGATGAAATTAATCGTTATTGGACTAGGGCAATGCGGCAGTCGTATCGCCGATGAGTTTGCCCGTCTGAATCAGTATGCCTTTAATCAGCGCAAAATCCAGATTTGTTCCGGCGTTTTCGCCGTAAACACCGACTCCACCGATCTTTCGGGGCTGCGCACCATCAAGGCGGATTATCAGCACCGCATACTTATCGGAGGGCGCCGCACCGGCGGTCACGGCGTAGGTAAAATCAACGAAATCGGGGCAGAGGTTGCCAGTGAGGATGCCGACAAAATCGTAGATGCCATACGCTCCAGCAAGAATTTTTACGAAACAGACGCTTTTCTGCTGATTGCCAGCACCGGCGGCGGAACCGGCTCAGGCTCATTGCCAATAATGGTCAAACACTTAAAAGAACGCTATGTAGACAAGCCGGTTTATGCCATGGTCGTGTTGCCTTTTGAGCATGAGCAGGAAAATGAGGAGAGAACTATTTATAACTCCGCCGTCTGTCTAAAAAGCGTTTATTCCGTAGCAGATGCCGTAATCCTTGTGGATAACCAGCGTTATGTTAAAAAGGGATACTCCGTGCAGCACAATTTGGATACGGTTAACGGACTGATTGTAAACCCGTTCTACAACCTGCTTTGCGCAGGAGAGGAAAACAAATCAAACCGCGTCGGCTCCAAAACACTCGATGCCGGCGACATCATTCAAACGCTGTCCGGCTGGACAACCATAGGGCATGGTTCCTCCAAACTGGGTGGCGTTAAAATCGGCAATGTTGATTTCCGTCAAAAGAATGTGGCAACTCATAAAGGTATTCAGGCGATGGATGCCGCCATTGCCGAGTTATCCACCAAAGTACATCCCAATGATGCAGGGCGCGCCATGTATTTGGTTTCCGCACCACACAAAGAAATCCACCTGGATTTGGTAAAAGATATCGGCGACTGGCTCAAGGATTTAGCCCCCAACGCCGTCATACGCAACGGCGACTACCCCGTTGGCAACACGCTTGATGTCACTCTCATCCTTTCTGAGCTCGCCGATGCGGAAATCGT
Organism: Dehalococcoidia bacterium; assembly: GCA_009783135.1. Lineage (GTDB taxonomy): Bacteria > Chloroflexota > Dehalococcoidia > Dehalococcoidales > UBA1222 > WRNG01. Next base: position 11,041 of record WRHS01000030.1, on the reverse strand, counting down.
ACGCAACTACTACACCAAATCACGCGACCTGATACCCATTATAAAAATGCGCCAGGAAGAGGTTAGAGCAAAGCTTCAGGGCATTGATGACGCAGGCAAGGATATTCCGACTATTTTCTAGTAGTCGAGCGCGCCCTAAAGGCATTCTCACGTCAGCGGAAGAGTTTATCTATCCAAGCGCAAAGGGATAAGCCATGAGTATCCTGATGGATGAAATATGCACCACACTTTAAAGCTATATAACCGCAACCGCCCGCTGGTGCTGAGGATGTATATCTTCTTTGCCAAGTGGACCAAAATCCCGCTCATCGGCAGACTGGTGAGACGTGTGGCAAATATGTGGGGCGGCAATATGACATCAGCCTACGCCCTGACATTGGACGAAGCCTACGCCATTATAGACGCATCCGTGGATCTGGCACTATCACCATGCACATGCCGCGAAACATTCCGCAACTGTGACAATCCGTTGAATGTGGAGTTGATGATTGCCATAGGGCATGAGTTTGCCGTTGAGCGTGGCAAGCCATATAGCAGGGTAAGCAAGGAAGAAGCCAAAGCTGTGCTAAAAGACTGCAACGAACGCGGATTGCTGCACACGATCATAAAATGCCGACAGGACTTCTATGCATTATGCAACTGCTGCCGCTGTTGTTGCGTGCCATTGCGCCTGAGCAAAGATTACGGCATCGGCAAGGCACTCACGCGCGATAAAACTATTGTGGCGCAATTCAAGGATTATCTTGACTTACAATAAAGCGGCAGGAAAATTCAGCAGACTGATATAACAACCTATAAAAATACTTTTCAGTTTGGCGCTATCCGCGACGATTAAGCAATACAAATTTAACTCATTAGGGTATAATACCGTACTGTTATGGCACAGGTTTTCTATCGCAAATGGCGTCCTCAAACTCTGGCTGAAGTAGTCGGGCAGGAACACGTCACCCGCACACTGCTTAATGCCCTTTCCCGTGGTCGTGTTTCACACGCCTACCTTTTCTGCGGACCGCGCGGCACGGGTAAAACCAGCACCGGTCGCATACTCGCAAAGGCCGTCAACTGCATCAAGCCAGACAGCGGCGGTACAGGCGAGCCTTGTAACGAATGCTCTATGTGCAAAGCCATATCGGAAGGCCGCGCCCTTGACGTTATTGAAATAGATGCCGCCTCGCATACCGGCGTAGATGACGTGCGCGATCTAATTGAACGCGTAGCCTACGCCACAGCAGAAGCAAAATACAAAGTTTATATCATCGACGAAGTTCATATGCTCTCCAACAGCGCCTCCAACGCATTGCTGAAAACCCTGGAGGAGCCACCGCCTCACGTCATCTTTATTCTGGCAACGACAGAAACTCACAAAGTACTACCCACCATCGTTTCACGTTGCCAGCACTTTGATTTCCATCGCCTCAGTCAAAAAGACACCGAGGATAAGCTGTTACGTATTGCCCAAGCCGAAGGCATAAGCATCACGCCGGAAGCCCTGCGGCTGGTGGCAAAAAGCGCCCGCGGCGGGTTGCGTGATGCCGAAAATATGCTTGAGCAAATTTACACCTACTACGGATGCGACGTATCCATAACGCAGGTACAGGAAATGCTGGGGATGGTAGGTGACGAACGCGCCCGTGAACTAATAAAGCCTATCCTTCAAAAGGATTTAAGTGCCGGGCTAAGCGCCATTAACCGCGCAGATGAGGATGGTATAGACCTGCGGCAGATGGGGCGCGAGATTGTAAACTATCTGCGTGAATTGCTTCTCTTAAAAAGCGGTTTGGATAAAGACAGCAGTTTAACAGCAGAAGAAATGACCGAGTTAAAAACACTATCAGCGGCAACTCCGCTGGAGCAGATTATCCGCGCAATCAAACTTTTCGCCGGCATTGACAGCACGCTGGCCGGCAATAGCACACTGCAATTCGAGATGGCATTGGTAGATGCATGTATTGACCCTGTGGTTGAAAAAACGACGTCTGCCACCACATCCACTAAGCAGTCAGCAGCTGCCACACCACCAAAACATACGCCGACGGCACCTATACAGCACAATACCACACCGACATATTCTGCAACCAGCCATCCTGCCCCACCAACAGAAAGCGCCCCGCCGACCGAGCAAATCAAAATATCGGCGCTGGAAAACGCCGGCAGTCCTCTCGAGCAACTTACGGCTAACTGGAGCGCCATTGTACAGCAGGTGCCGGATGCCATACGCCGCTCGGCAGCAGTGGCTATTTTACGCAGTGCCGGTGTTAAGCCGGTCTCAATCGAAGACGATACCATTGTGTTGTCTTTTAAGTATTCGATTCACCGCGACAAGATTGCAGAGACCGAGAACAAGAAAATCGTCGCTGGTCTTCTTTCCCAGTTCTTTGGTAAACCCCACCAGATAAAATGCATATATGAGCCGGAGGAAAATCACCTTGTGCGCGAAGCCCAGAAACTGGGCGCGCAGATAATAGATGTGGAGGATAAATGAATCTCGGAATGATAAAACAAGCCATGGAAATGCGCAGTAAACTCGAAAAAGCGCAAAAAGAATTGGCGAAAAAGACCGTGGAAGCCGAGTCTGGAAAGGGAGCGGTTAAGGTTGTCGCCAACGGACAACTGCGCATCGTTTCCATAAAAATAGACCCTACTGCAGTTAATACTGCAAAAATCGGCGACTTGGAAAAGCTGGTATTCAAAGCAGTGAACGATGCATTGCATGATGCTCAGGAAATGGCCGCAAAAGAACTCAACCAAATCACCGGCGGAATGAAAATCCCGGGGCTGACCTAAAACCAAAATCGGAGAGCATGATGGACAAGACTTCCCCTTTGGCTGCTGATGCGGTCAATAGGCTCATACAGGAATTCAGCAAACTGCCTGGTGTTGGCCCCAAGAGCGCACAACGCATCACCTACTACCTGTTGCGCGCCTCGACGGAACAGACGCAGGCACTAGCCGACGCCCTCGTATCCCTGCGCCAGAAAACCCAGCTTTGCACCTGTTGCTACAACATAGCCGACGGAGATAAGTGTTATATTTGCCGCAACCCTCAGCGCAACTCCAGTCAGGTACTGATTGTTGAGCAGCCGCAGGACATTCTGGCACTTGAGCACATGGGCATATATAAAGGGCACTACCATGTGTTGCACGGCGCTATATCCCCCACCGAAGGGGTAGGCGGAGGCGACATACGCATAAAGGAACTTCTGGATAGATTGTCTGCCGGCGGCATAAGTGAGGTTATCATCGGCACCAACCCCACGCTTGAGGGAGATACCACCGCAATGTATATCAAGCGCCTGATTACTCCGCTTGGTCTGCGCGTTACACGGCTTGCACGCGGTCTGCCGTTCGGCAGCGAACTGGAATATGCCGATGACGTCACACTCAGCCGCGCCATTGAAGGGCGTCAGGAATTTTAGGGTTAAGACAGCCGAGTTTTAGATAACCCTTAGTTAAAATGCCAAGACGATGCTAAAAGAATTGCAGACATGGCGCGTCACTCCATTCACGGGAATGAAATGCTCTGTAACCAAACTGCGTTATGTGGGGTACTTCAGACGTGTCCAGTGACAATACGATTGCGATATGATGTATAACATTACAAGCTTCATACTAACACACAGTTGGGGGAAAACAGTAACCCTGAAGTATGCCATTTCTGACAGGGACGACAGGGTATTACTCCACCATAATACTGCAATCCATCTGTAAATGCAATAGCAGCAAAGGAATTCCGTGTATGAACTACTCTGAATTTGAAAAAGCCATCTCTATTCCACGACTTGAAAAATATTTGCGGGCTTGCAAGGGAAATAAACGTGATGCTTTAAGGTTGTACCGCTACAATATAAAGCTGTGCCAGCGGTTTTTCGGGCTGCTGAGCATATTTGAAGTTGTGTTTCGTAACTCAATTAACGCCCATTTCAAAAATCATCTGGGCGACCCCAATTGGATAGTAACGCAAAGCACAAATGGTTTTCTTGTTAGATATCAGGAGCCCATTCTTAGTGAATACAAAAAACTCATGGCTTCCGGAAACTACACAAATGACAGGTTACTTTCAACACTAAGTTTCGGCGTATGGACATTCATTTTCTCGAGGAAGTGTTACAAAAATTCTGGAAAAACTTCTCTGCAGATTTTCACAGCAAAACCATTTGGCACTAATCAGAGCACTATATACAACGACCTTGATGAAATTCGTAGTTTACGAAATAGGATTGCACATCATGAGTCATTATGCTTTAACCGAAATGGTGATATCGACTTGACCTATGCTCAAAACATCTTGCATTTAATCCAAAGCTATTTGGTATACCTAGGGTACAAGCCAACGCAACTGCTTTTTGGGATAGAACACCCATCGTTTACAATTGAGAAAATCTATGAGTTGAGCCACCCATCTACAAGTCGAAGGGAGTGTCCATAAATTATCACTATGTTATTGGCGCCGCTTCATAAACGCATTGAATACCAATACTTAGCCAAGCGCAAATAGTTATTCTTTTTCATACAAGCATCATGAACAGCCCACGCACATATCAAACGCCTGCCATCGTCATCAAGAAGACCAAACTTGGCGAAGCAGACCGCATTCTAACGCTTTACTCCCCAACGCTTGGCAAGATACAGGGCGTAGCCAAGGCAGTGCGCAAGCCGAAAAGCAAGCTCAGCGGGCATCTGGAAATGCTGACCTACTCGCAGGTAACACTGGTAAGGGGTAAAAACATCGATACAATTATCGGAAGCCAGACACTCAATGCGTTCCTTGCGGTAAAGAACGACTTAAGCCTGCTGTCTTGTGCTCTATATATGGCAGAAATTGTGTCACAGTTTACCCCGGCCGAAACAGAAGACTCGCGAATATTTGAGTTGCTGTTGCATTCAATAGAGCAATTGTCACAGGCTGACGACATAAACCGCCTGCTAAGGTACTTTGAATTGCATTTGTTACATCAAGCCGGTTACCGCCCGGAACTTGGAAAATGCGTGCTGTGCGGCAAAGCACCAATGACCGGTATCAACTCATTCGCACCATCTGCAGGCGGTATACTATGCCCGTCTTGTCAGCGGCTGGGGCGGCATTACGGCTACTCCATTTCATGGGATGGGCTTGGAATAATGCACTTTTTACAAGATGGTGGCTGGGAAAGTGTCAACGTCACGCCTATTGATACCACTGTACTAAACGAAGTGGAGCGCATTCTGCGCAGTTACATACGCCATCTGCTGGAAAAAGACATAAAATCCGCCGCGTGGCTTGACAGCATCCGTCATGACAGCGCTATACTCAGATTAGCCGACTGACCCAGGCTGGCGCAAAGCAAAGAAACGAAGCCTTTGTGTCGGGGTATCTGCTTGCACTGATTTCATCTGCAATAAATATTCCTTTACTATAGAGAGGGAATAAAATATAATAACCCTGAGTTGATTATATATTAGTATGCATACATATCTGAGTTTGGAATTAGTGGTATGTCGCTTGTAGAACGCATTGCCCGTCAGCGCTTGGACAAGCTTGATAGCCTGCGCGCACGCGGTATCGATCCGTATCCTGCACGTTGCCGGCACAGCCATAGCAATATACAAGCCGTTGCTTTGCTGGAAAAGCAGGAACAGGAAGGCGTTGAGGCTGTTGAAATTTCGGTGGCGGGGCGCATTATAGCAAACCGCGATATCGGCAAGTTGTGTTTTATTAGCATAGTTGACGGCAGCGGCAAAATTCAGCTTTTCGTCAACAAAGCCACGCTTCCCCCGGAAAGTCTGGAACTGCTCAAAGACTTGGATATCGGTGATTTCGTGAGCGCAGCGGGGAAGGTCATCCGCACACGCACCGGTGAGCCGAGTATTGACTTAAAAGAACTGGCCCTGCTATCCAAAAGCTTACAGCCTCTGCCTGAGAAGTGGCATGGACTGCAGGATACCGAAACGCGCTACCGCCAGCGTTATGTCGACCTTATTTCCAACGCGGAGGTCAAACAAATCTTCCGCAAGCGCAGTTGCGTCATTAGTGCCATGCGGCGCTACCTTGATTCCCATGGTTTTCTTGAGGTGGAAACACCTATTTTGCAGCCATCGGCCGGCGGGGCATTGGCAAAACCATTTATTACGCATCACAATGCGTTGGGTTGCGATTTTTATCTGCGTATTGCCTTGGAACTCCACCTTAAACGTCTGCTGGTTGGGGGTTTTGAACGCGTCTATGAAATCGGGCGCGTCTTCCGCAATGAGGGTATTGACACGCGCCACAACCCCGAGTTCACGCTCATGGAATGCTATCAAGCCTACGCCGACTACAACGACGTCATGCATATGGTGGAGGAAATGCTTTCCGGCATAGTGAAGGAAGTGACAGGAGATTACAAGATTCCATTCGGGGCGGACACTCTGGACTTTACACCGCCATGGCCGCGGCTTGACCTGCGCCAGGCGATTATAGACAAATGCGGCATTGATTACGACAGGTTTCCGGATACGGTGTCGCTGGCCGCCGAAATGCGCCGTTTGGGCATAGAGTTTGACCCGTCGCGTGACAGGGGGCGGCTGATTGACGATCTTCTCTCCACATTCGTGGAGCCGGAACTGAAAAATCCCACTTTTGTGGTCAATTATCCAATTGATATGTCTCCGCTGGCTAAGAACAGACCGGGCGACATGCACACCGTTGAAAGATTTGAAGCATATGCAGGTTGCACGGAAATCGCTAACGCTTTCAGTGAATTGAACGACCCTGTGGAGCAGGAACGCCGTTTTGCCGGACAGTTGCAGAACAAGGCAGGGGCCGAGGCGCATACGGAAGAAACCGAAATCATGGACGAGGATTTCATAACGGCACTGGAGTTTGGCATGCCTCCCACCGGCGGATTGGGTATCGGTATTGACCGCATCGTCATGCTGGTGACCAACCAGCTTTCCATACGTGAGGTAATCCTTTTCCCAACGCTCAAGGACAAAGAATAGGCTATGCTTGATATTAAATTTATTCGCGAAAATGTTGATGTCGTACGCCATGCACTGACCGTGCGCAACGACAGCGCTCCGCTGGATGAGATTTTAGCACTCGATGCGGAGCGGCGGCAAAAAATTCTGGAACAGGAAGAATTACACCGCGCAAAAAAGGAAGCTGCTCGCCAAAGTCGCAGCGAATCATCCGACAGCGGGCGTGAATTGCGCGACCGCGTCAAGTCCATAGATGACAGACTGCGCGATATAGATGCCAAACTGGTCGAATTATTGCTTCAAATTCCCAATATTCCGCAGCCATCCGTGCCTGTCGGCAAGAGCGAAGACGATAATATCGTGCAACGCAACTGGGGAAATCCTCCAAAATTTGATTTTACGCCCAAGCCGCACTGGGATTTGTGTGAAAAACTGGGCATTATTGATTTCGACCGCGGAGTAAAGCTGTCGGGCACGCGTTTCTATATTCTGAAAGGTCTGGGGGCCCGCCTTGAGCGTGCTCTCATCAGTCTTATGCTGGACATGCACACCAGAGAGGGCAACTACAGCGAAATCTATCCGCCTTGGATGGTCAGGCGCGATATTATGACAGCTTCAGGTAACCTGCCCAAGTTTGCAGATAATCTGTATCACGACGACATAGACGATATGTGGTTCGTGCCGACGGCCGAGGTACCTCTAACCAGTTTGCATGCCGGTGAAATCCTTTGCGGTGATACCCTGCCGCTGCGCTACGCTGCCTATACCGCCTGTTTTCGCCGTGAAAAGATGTCGGCAGGGAGAGACACCCGCGGCATCAAACGAGGTCATCAATTTGACAAGGTAGAGCTTTACAAGCTCGCCAGACCCGAGGACTCAGAGAAAGAACACCATATGATGCTTGAAGACGTAGAACGCGTTTGCCAGCGCTTGGGGCTGGTCTACCGCATCAAGCTTTTGTGTACGGCGGATATCAGTTTTTCCTCCAGCAAAACCTACGACGTTGAGGTATGGGCGCCGGGATGCCAGGAGTGGCTTGAGGTCAGTTCCTGCTCTAACTGCAGGGACTTCCAGGCACGCCGCGCCGGCATACGCTTCCGTAGCAATCCGGAGGCCAAAGCGGAGTATGTGCACACGCTCAACGGCTCGGGACTGGCCCTGCCACGTATAATGATTGCCATTATGGAAAACTATCAACAAGCTGACGGCAGTATAAAAGTGCCGGAGGCACTGCGTGATTTTATGCACACGGAAACAATCGCTTAGGTGGGCAAAGATGGCATTTAAAAGAAAACTGGCAACGTTTGTATCAAACTGGTTTGGGGCAATTATCGCCACCATCGTAGTGGTCTTTTCCGCCACTTTCGGCGGCATGTATCTCATCGCCCGCAGCCGCATCGTCAATGCCACCGATTTCACCACTCAAAGGATTTCCATGCCTCAGGAAGACTGGATGGTGTACGTTGACACAATTTTTGACATTAATGAGGACGGAGAAGAGGTTCCTCAGTCCTACATTTATCGGCTGGTGTTTTTAACAAACCACCCATATGACGGCATCACCATTGACGTCACCATTTCAGACGTCAGCGTAACTATCGCCAGCTTCACGCTTGATGTCACGCCGGAAGGCTCTTGGACACAGAGTGTGCCAAGCGGGCTTGATCTCTATACCTTTTTTGAAGGCACTTTCTCCATGCCATATGAATTATTCTATTATTTAAGAGATCAGGGAGATGTTGAGTTAGATATTCAGGGGCAGGTTACCAGTAGCGGCAAATACCGCTGGGTATCACGCTCGATTTCAACCCAATTTAGCATATGCCCGAAAGCCAGTTTTGGATTTGCTACTGGTGGAGAGGATACTATCCCGGAAGATGCCGACTAATCGGCAAACATAAAATACAGTTAGATGCCCATATAATCCGGCATCAGAGGAGTAGTCATGAATTTTGCACAAAAGTTTCTGCTTTATTTTATGACGTTGGTTGTGCTCGCCGCCGTAGACTTAATTTGGAGATTTTTAATTACCCGCCGGCTGTACCGCATCCATCTGGAAGGATTACTGCGGGCAAAGTTTAACATTATTCCCGCCGTACTTTTTTATTTCATGCTGGCTTTCGGATTGCTGATTTTTGTCATTTCACCGGCATTCAACAGCAGTTCGCTTAGTCAGGCCATAGGCATGGGGATTTTGTTCGGTTTGTTCTTCTATGGAGCATTCTCTTTTACCAACCGTGCACTACTACGCAACTGGACACAGCTTATTATGCTAACTGACATTTTCAGGGGCATGATTGTTTGCGGAGCAGCCTCAACAGTGGCTTACTACGTCAGCCAAAGCTTCTAAAATTACTGTGTGGGCTGATTTCTGGCAGTACAAAAAGGGGTGGGTGAACCGCCTCTCAGTACATCTAATCGCCCCAACAGCTATTCAGCAGCAGTCAATTGGAGTTCGTTTTTGAGTGCCGTCTGGAGTATTTTAGAGAAATTGACATTAGCCGCTATAGCTTTTTCATTCAGCCATGATGGTAAGACAAGGGTTTTTTTGACCAATTTGGTTTCGTTCAAGCGCCGACAATCGTCAGGATCGGCAGATACGAGAGTGACGAAATCTCCATCATCGGTCTTTATATCACTGACCACACTAACCCGTGGTTTTTTCTGCCCTTCCATCTCCATGCCATACAAAGCGCCAGATAACAAGTCTTCAGCGTTTTCTAACCCTTCGGCCAAAGTATTTCCCATAGTGGCACCACAGCATATGTCTGGGAACCAAATGCTATACCATCCTTCTTCTGTTGTGTGGAACACTGCCGGATATACGTGCTTCATTTTGACTCCTTTCTGACTATAATTTAATCCCCAGGTTTTTTGCGATACTGGATAGCGTTCCTGCGTCTACCTGCTGCGTCCAGTGGCGCAAAATACCAACGATACAGCCCGTGGCAGGGCTATAATAAAAATCATGTCTCGTGCCATGGTGATGGAACTTACAACCCTGTATTTTAGCCTTCTTAGCCAGTTCTCTGTTTGTCATCGTTTTACCATATACATAATCTCTTGCTAAGTATAGCACGTACCAACACGTATGCCTAGTGTTTATGTGTACTCAATGTGTATTGGTTCTATACAAACACTGGATTATTTGACGAGATTTCGCTAGAATAAGCAGATGCTTTAAAAAGTCCGTTTGCAAATTATTAGCTGTTTTAAATTAATGCAAAATGAATAATCTCTTAAATCCCTGTTCTTAGCTTTGAGGATGGGTGTCCGAGTGGCCTATGGAGACGGTCTTGAAAACCGTTGTACTTTCGGGTACCGTGGGTTCGAATCCCACCCCATCCGCCAGATTTTCACAGCTAAATGGCTGTTTTGATTAGGTTTTAGCATTTGTCCCCATTGGCAACAACTCAAAAGCAACACAAGGCGGAGCAGAGAATACCGCGTTCCTGACAGGAAAGCTTAGTGCTTCATCTTAAGCATATATACTGCCGCCGTTAAAGCCACTCCTGCCACCCATGTTATCAAAAACCCCAGCGGCCAAATCCAAAACTTAAAATTATAAAGTGCTGAAATCCATAAAATAATTCCGGCGGCAAAAGCAACGGCGCCCAAAATACGTGAGGCCATCCTCAGTGCATTGCGCTGCTTATCCGATTTTATGAGAGAACTATAAAGCGCCTCCGTTCTCCCTGCCAAGATGGCAATCGCCGCAATGACAAGCCCTGTAGCAATTAGCCAAATCACAAACAGCTTCATATCTTCTGCCCTCCATTATCCATCACAATAGTTGCCCCCTATTTTACACTACTTTGCATCATGCGGCATCTGCGCAGCCGACATCAAAAAACTTCTTGTATTAGAGCATTCCCCAAACGATGGGCTGTCTCTAATCTCTGGCTAAACCTGTCATAGCAGAAAACTTGACACATTAGAAACTTCGGAGCAAATAATATATAATAAGTGGCTGGCTTAACGCGGAGAGATGCTGGAGTGGCCGAACAGGCGCGCCTGGAGAGCGTGTATTGGAGCAATCCAATCGTGGGTTCGAATCCCACTCTCTCCGCCATTAGGAACTAATGCGAACCCGACCCGCGTATTT
>WRHS01000029.1 GCA_009783135.1 Dehalococcoidia bacterium | reverse complement strand
AACGGCAGCTACACCAAACATGGATAAGCTTGCGCAGTCGGGCAGTTGCGGGCTTATGCAGACCGTGGCTCAGGGGATAACCCCAGGCAGTGCCCCCGGGCATCTGGGGCTTTTCGGGTATGATCCGCTTTCTTATACCATCGGGCGCGGTGTGCTTGAGGCGCTGGGCATGGATTTCCCTCTGCAGCACGGCGACATAGCCGCCCGCGGAAACTTCTGCACGCTTGATGCGCAGGGGCTGATATGCGACCGCCGCGCCGGACGTATCCTAACTGAGGAAAGCAGCAAACTGTGCTCTCTGCTTGACGGCATGGAGATTGACGGCATACAGGTTATTGTGCGCGCCGTAAAAGACCATAGGCTTGTGGTAATATTCCGCGGGGCAGGGCTGAGTGAAAAAATCAGCGATACGGACCCGCAGCTAACAGGTCTGCCGCCCAAGGAAGTGGTCGCCCTCGAGTCAGACGCCGGGCGCACGGCACAGGTAGTCAACGCTTTCCTCGCTGAGGCGAGAAAAAGATTGGCGCCGCACACTCCGGCCAACATGGTCCTGCTGCGCGGTTTCTCATGTCTGCCTTCCTTTCCGTCTTTTCCCGACATCTACAAAATGCGCAGCGCTGCCATTGCCGGCTATCCCATGTATCGCGGGCTGGCCAAAGTGGTGGGTATGGACGTGCTCAAGACCGGACTGACTCTAGCTGATGAGTTGGGCACCTTGGAACAAAATTATGAGGATTACGATTTCTTCTTTATACATGTGAAAGGCGCCGATGCTGCCGGGGAAGACGGCGACTTTGCGCGCAAGGTATCCGTGATTGAGGATGTGGACTGCCACCTGCCGCGCTTGTTGCAGCTTGAACCGGACGTATTGATTATCACTGGGGACCACTCAACGCCCGCGGTGCTTTCAGGTCACAGCTGGCATCCCGTGCCTTGCCTTCTGTCTTCCGCCCATTGCCGCCATGACAATATCACAGAATTCGGCGAATCATCCTGCCGCAACGGCGGGCTTGGGCATATTAACGCTACATCCTTAATGTGGCTGGCTATGGCAAATGGGTTGAAATTGACCAAATTCGGGGCGTAAATAATGCGAAATAAAATAATACCTCTACTTGTCACGCTTTTGACTCTAGCTGTTGTATTCGGTTCCGTCGCATGTGAGATTAAGCCGCTCAGGGTATATGGTATCGGCGCCACCTATGAAAGCTATGATTCCTCTATAAAGTTAAATAGCGTCGCATGCACAGAGTCAATCAATACCGACGAAACTCTTGTAAGCGCAGGGAACGGCAAAAAATTCCTGGTGCTAAATGTAACCATAAAAGCGAAGGAAGACCTTATACTTGAAAATGAAAGATTTATGGTTAATATATTGGATGTTGTTGCCGACGCGCAGTTATCCAAAGGATTGAATTACCAAACAGGTATTGACGGTGATATCACATTTATTGATTACGGTAGCGGCAATGTTGATTATTTGAGTAATTATGAGCTTGCAAGCGGTGATACCGTTACGTTCAAAGTTGTTTTTTTATTTGATGTTGTTGAAGACGCCACGTACTCCGTACAAGTACATAACGCATGCTTTACGGTCGACCTTAAGGTATTAGATGCCAAGTCATTGTTGGTACAGTGCCTAGATAGTTATGGAAAACCTATCATTAATGCTGAAATTACAGTTACTGGCATGACGAATCGAGAAATCGCTATGATTGCGAAGACCGATGCGGAGGGGAAATTTATCGTACGTGGCGTGAAAAACTCAAAAATTACGTTCATGATAGTTACGGAGACAATAACTTACAAACAAGAGAAGAATATCACGTCCGGTATGCTTGGCGGCAAAGAGTTGTTAGTTGTGGTCTTTGACATATGATTGATACGGCGAACGGCACACAGCACACAGCATTTCTTTAGTTCGGGGGATAGATAATGCTTCAGATTTGGTTGTTATAGTTACTGCAAGACGATAGCCATGAAAAATACATTCTCTGCTAATGTTGAACTTTTTGAACGAGAAAAGGGCTGGTACTACGTTTCTGTACCGACAGATTATAGTAGAGCGTTCGGACATCTCGCAGATCGCGGGCTCATTGCAATAACTGCTTACGTCACTTTTACCAAAAGGCGATGGTACGCATTTTATCGCATTTCCTGTTAAAGTGCGTGAAAAAGAAAGGCTATTTCGCGGCTTGGAAGTTATGGTGTCATTTGAAACAAGGACTAGAAAAGCCAAAATATGACATAATATGAAATTGAAACAAATGTTGGAATCTGCGTAGAACGAATAATATTCTAAAGGATGGTCAAATGCGCAAAGTGATGATTGCAGCCAATTGGAAAATGAATACCACACCAAGAGAGGCACAGACTCTGGTGAGCCAGCTCTTGCCTGCCTTAGATGGCATAACAGGGGTAGAAGTACTGCTGTGTCCGCCATTTATTTCCACAGTAGTGGTATCAGAACTTATCAAAAACAGCGGCGTACGGCTTGGTGCTCAAAACACATATTTTGAGGACAAGGGAGCTTTCACAGGCGAGATTTCACCTGCCATGCTGGCTGGTATGTGCCAGTATGTCTTGCTTGGGCATTCCGAGCGCCGCGGCCTATTCGGAGAAAGCAATCAGATTGTAAACCGCAAAATCAAGGCGGCCGCAAAGCATGCTCTTAATCCCGTGTTATGCGTAGGCGAGAGTTTGGAGGACAATGACGCAGGACGAACGGAAGACGTGCTGGGTGCGCAGTTGCGTCAGTCGCTTGAGGGCATAAGCATTGCCGAGGCGCGTGGGTTGGTTGTGGCTTATGAGCCTATATGGGCTATTGGCACGGGACGTGCCGCCGGCGGCGCGCAAGCCAATGTCACGATTGGTATGCTCAGGCGCACTCTTGCCGGCATTTTCGATGAGGCGACTGCTGCGTCGGTCCGTATTCTTTATGGCGGCAGTGCCAATGGCGCCAACATTGCCGAATTTGTGAGCCAGCCGGAAATTGATGGTGCACTGGTGGGTGGAGCGTCGCTCAAGGCGGATGAGTTCGTCAGTATGGTAAAGCAGGCATCAACTGCCAAAGGCTAACTCTTCCCGGAATAGTGCGTAATGCAGCGCGTCGTAACAATCGTAGGACCAACAGGGGTCGGCAAAAGCGCACTGGCGCTTAAGCTGGCAGGTGCTCTTAATGCTGAAATTATCAGCGCCGACAGCCGCCAGATTTATCGTTTGCTGGATATCGGCACGGCTAAGGCGACTAAGACCGAGCAGGAGCTGGTCCGGCATCACCTAATCGATATTGTTGCACCAGACAAGGATTTCAGCTTGGCACAATACCAGCAGTTGGCATATCAGGCTATAGATGACATAAATGCACGACATAAACTGCCGTTATTGGTCGGCGGAAGCGGACTATATGTATGGGCTGTGCTTGAGGGTTGGCAAATCCCGAAGGTAGCACCCGATGCAGAGCTGCGGCGCGAGCTTGAGGCGCGTGCTGCAAGCGGTGAGGCGGCGCAACTCTATGCCGAATTGCAGCAATTGGACAGCGAGGCGGCTGCGCGCATTGACCCGCGCAACGTAAGACGCGTCATACGCGCGCTTGAAATAGGACACCAGCCGCAAAAGAACGCCCCGCCGTCAAAGCTCGCGCCTTCTTTCGAGCAGCTGGTCATAGGGCTGACCTGTCCGCGTGATGCGCTTTACAGCCGCATTGACAAGCGTGTGGATATCATGTTGCAGCAGGGGCTGCCGGATGAGGTCAGTGGACTTTTGGGGCAGGGGTACCAGGCAGACCTCCCAGCCATGTCAGGCATTGGATACCGCCAGATGGTATCTTTTCTGAATGGCAAAGTTAGCCAAGAAGAGGCCGTGCAGCAAATAAAATTCGAGAGCCACAGGCTGGCGCGGCAGCAATATAACTGGTTCAGCCTAAAAAATGCTACAATACATTGGTTTGATGTCACAGAGGACTACTACGAGCGTGCGTTTGTGGCAGTCAGTGAATTTATAAAATAGTAAGGTTTTACAAATGCGTTTCACAAAACTACAGGGACTTGGCAACGATTTTGTGCTGCTGGACGGCAGGGGCAATGAGCGCGACTGGGCACAGTTGGCTGTCGCAATGTGCCGCCAGCACTTCGGGGTCGGCTCTGACGGATTGCTCGTATTGCAGACATCCGAGAAGGCTGATTTCCTCATGCGCATGTTCAACCCTGACGGGACGGAATCCGAGGCTTGCGGCAACGGATTGCGCTGTTTTGTACGCTATTTGGCAGACAATGTGGTAAAGGACGACACCAAAGAGCTCAAAATTGAAACATTGGCAGGCGTGCGCCAAACCAAGCTGATTGAGGACAGCGCTTTAATCCAAGTCGCCATGGGGCAGCCCGAGTTCAGTCTGTCGGCCATTCCGGTGGCAGCAGATGCCGGCTGCGGTAAAACGTTTGACATAATGACAGGCGATTGGCCGCTGGACGTGCACGGGCGCCGCTTAATGCTTAATTTTGTTTCCATGGGAAACCCGCACGCTGTGTATTTCACAGACGAGCCGGTGGGCAATTTCCCGCTTGAGGACGTCGGACTTATCGTGGCAACGCATCCCTTGTTTCCAAAAGGTGCCAATTTTGAGGTTGCACGCGCGCTAGACAGTCATAAAATTGAGGTGCGCGTATGGGAACGCGGAGCCGGGGAAACCCTTGCCTGCGGCAGTGGCGCCTGTGCTGTTGCCGTTGCCGCCCAACTCAGAGGATTATGCGCCGACAATGTGGAAATCCTACTCCCCGGAGGCAGTGCCTGCGTAGAGTGGAGTAAGGGCAAAGACGTTCTGCTTACCGGTCCGGCAGAGGTGGTTTTCAGCGGTGAATGGCCGGAATAACACGCTTACAAAGCATACAATAGGAGCATACATATGAAATTATCACAACGTTTGGATCAGCTGGCACCTTACCTTTTCGTAGAAATCAACAAAAAAATCGCTGAGAAACGCACCCGCGGGGAGGAGGTTATCAGCTTCGGCATAGGGGATCCGGACATTCCCACGCCGGACAATGTTATAGAGAAGCTGTGCAGTGCAGCACGCGAGCCGGCTAACCACCGCTACCCCGAAACAGAGGGGCTTCCTGCCCTGCGGCAGGCGATGGCAGCATGGTATCACAGGCGCTTCGGCGTGACACTTGATCCGAACAGTGAGGTGTTGCCTCTCATTGGCTCCAAGGAAGGCATCGGGCATATATCTTTCTGTCTGATTGATACGGGTGACGTGGCATTGGTGCCTGATCCGGCTTATCCGGTTTATTCCGTCAGCACCAAACTTGCCGGCGGGGAGCCGTACTATCTTCCGTTAAAGGAAGATAACGCCTTTTTGCCGGCTTTCGACGACATTCCGTCTGACATCTTGGCACGCTCAAAGGTGCTGTGGCTAAACTATCCCAACAACCCGACTGGTGCCACAGCCGACGTGGACTTCTTCAAACGCGCTGTCGAGTTTGCTGCCAAACACGACTTGGCCATCTGCCACGACAACCCATACTCCGAGGTTGCCTATGACGACTACAAGCCTGTAAGCTTCCTTCAGGCAGACGGGGCAAGAGGTGTTGGCATAGAATTCCACTCACTCTCCAAAAGCTATAACATGACCGGCTGGCGTATTGGAATGGCGGTTGGCAACGCCGGCATGATTGATGCATTGAAGAGGTTTAAATCGAACCTCGACTCCGGCATTCCGCAGGCTATTCAGCATGCTGCCATAGAGGCACTCAGCGGTCCGCAGGATGCCATCGCCGCCCATAACACTATTTATCAGCGCCGCCGCGACCTTGTAACAGACGTACTTAACGACATAGGATGCCATGTGTACACGCCCAAAGCCAGCCTATATGTTTGGGCCAAAGTGCCGCCGGGGCATACGTCGCTTGAGTTTTCCACGGACCTGCTTGAGCAGGTTGGCGTGCTGGTCATACCCGGCACGGGATACGGTCCAAGCGGCGAGGGTTTTGTAAGGCTGTCACTGACGCTGCATGATGCTGCGCTGGTAAAGGCTCTTTCCAAGCTGTCGTCATGGCAGGATAGCCATAACCGTTTTAAGTCTAAACGCTAAGAGGCACAACACTATATCCAAAACATTTTTCAATACCAAGGCTGCTGTTGAAAAAGCATTCCTTGTAGGTGTAGATACAGGCTCACGCGACGGCTGGACAGAGGAAGAGTCGCTGGAGGAGTTGGCGCAGCTGGCAAAAACGGCCGGATCCCAGGTATCAGGACGTTTGATTCAAAAGCTGGACATGCCGCATTACGTTACCTATTTGGGCAAAGGAAAACTGGATGAGTTGGTTCACAAGCGGCAGAGCGCCGACTGGGACCTGATAATTTTCGATGATGAACTCTCTCCAAGGCAGCAGACCGCGCTTGAGCATGTGCTAAAAATCAAAATCATTGACCGCGTGGCTTTGATTTTGGATATTTTTGCACGCCACGCGCATACGCGCGAAGGCAAGCTTCAGGTTGAGCTTGCGCAGCACCAGTATCTAATGCCGCGCCTGTCGGGGCAGTGGAGTCATCTGGAGCGTCTGGGAGGCGGTATCGGCACGCGCGGACCCGGTGAGTCACAGCTTGAGACGGACAAACGACTAATCCGCAATAAAATCAGCAAACTCAAAAAGGAACTGCGTGAGGTGCGCAAGCATCGCATGCTCTATCGCGACAAACGCCGCCGCAGCGGCATACCAATAGTAGCCCTTGTAGGTTATACCAACACCGGTAAAAGCACACTGCTCAATGCGCTAAGCCAGGCAGGCGTGCTGGCGGAGAATAAGCTTTTTGCCACACTTGATCCTACCACCAAGCGGCTGACTCTGCCTGACCTGAGCACAATATTGCTTTCTGATACCGTCGGTTTTATTCGCAAACTGCCTACCACACTGGTGGAAGCGTTCAGCGCAACGCTGGAGGAGTTGACCGAGGCCACCGTGCTGCTGCATGTCGTGGATATGACTTCACATAACGCTGCAGAACAGAATGCGGTTGTGGAGGGCATTTTAGGCGATTTAAAACTTGAGAACAAACCACGCCTGACTGTCCTGAATAAAATTGATATGCTGCTGGGGGAAAATGAAAGCTGGGATGAGGCGCAGGCACTGGAGTTTTTATCGGATATGGCAGGTGAAAACGACGACACCGTCCTGATATCAGCTGAAAAGAAATGGGGGCTGAAAAAGCTAACCCAAAAAATTAGTGAGCAGGTCGCCCAAGCCCTTAAAAGTGATGCGGAACAGCCTGTGCTGCCGCCGTAAAATTCTATTTGGATATGAAAATGATAAATAAGAACGAAATTCAAGAACAGATTGTTTGTGCCGTTGATGCCGTCAGAAGGACAAATCCTCTGGTCGGGTCTGTCACAAACTCGGTAACCATCAACTTTGTGGCAAATGCACAGCTTGCCGTCGGCGGCTCAGCTGCTATGGTGTATCTAGCTGATGAGGGGGAATTCCTGTCCGGTGTCGGTGGAGCTTTCTACATAAACATTGGCACTATCATTCCCCTCTACGAGCAGTCATTACCCCATATCGCAGGGAAACTGTACGAGTTCGGCAAGCCTTGGGTTTTGGACCCTGTAGCTGTCGGCATCGGGACGCTTAGAAGCTGCATACTGACGCAATTTAAGGCATATAAGCCCAGTATTATCCGCGGCAATGCATCGGAAATTATAGCGCTTGCTGGCTTGTGGGGGCTTGATAAAGCCACAAAGTCCAATGTCCGCGGCGTTGACTCAACCGACGCAGTCTCTTCTGCAAAAGCGTCGGCGATTGCGTTGGCTAAATGGACGGGCGGCGCTGTGGCTGTGTCTGGGGCGACCGATTTGGTCACAGACGGCTCAGTGGTGGTTTTCTCTCACGGTGGCTCGCATTACTTTGAGAAAATAACCGGCGCAGGCTGCTCGCTGGGCGGCGTAGCTGCCGTGTTTGCTGCGGTGGCAAACCCGTTTGTTGCAGCACTTAGCGCAAGCGCCATCTACAATTTGGCAGGGCAGCGCGCCGAACAAAAAGCCACAGGACCGGGAAGTTTTCAAAGCGAGTTTATCGACGAATTATATAAAGCGACACCTGAGGATGTTGCGAATAACCATTTTGAAATAGAGGAGATTTAGGCATGAACATATTGATCGCTGTTGCCATTGCACCAGTTGGCGTTGGAGAGGAGCTTTCACAAGATGTAGCGGAAGTCGTTCGGGTAATCCGCAACTCCGGACTGCCGAATCGGACCACCTCTATGTTTACCGAGATTGAAGGCGAATGGGACGATGTTATGCGGGTGGTAAAGGACGCAACATTTGTGCTGGCACAGAAAGGTATCCGCACAGAGGTCGTGCTGAAAGCCGACATTCGCCCCGGGTTTACCAATATGCTTGACATAAAGGTTGAGAAATTAAACAGTATTTTGGATGAAAAGCACTAAGAATATGCGTAATAGTTTTGATATTTCGGCATATTTTGTGGTCGGCCCCGAAAATACAAAGGGCAGACCCGTGGCACCGATAATCAAAGACGTTGTTGAGGCGGGGTTTACATGCATTCAAATCCGTTCCAAAACGGCGTCAGCACGTGAGCTGATTGCTCTGGTGCGGCAATCAGCCGATATTATTGCCGATGCCGGCAGATCCAACGAAGTCGCGCTGCTGGTTGATGACCGGCTTGATGTCGTTTTAGCTGCAAGAGAGCAGGGGCATAAAGTTGATGGAATCCACGTCGGGCAATCTGATATACCGGTTGAGGTATGCCGTAAGTATCTGGGAGATAACGCCGTTATAGGGTTGTCGGCTAAAACCACCGAGTTGTTTGACTACGTTAAAACAGCAGATGTTAGGCAAATTGACTACTTTGGAGCAGGGCCACTTCATGAAACGCCTACCAAACATGATTGCGGTGCAGGCGCAGATGGCAAAATACTCACCAGAAGCTTTGATGACATTGCCGAACTGACCAAACTCAGCCCAATTCCGGTTGTTGTGGGGGGCGGGGTCAAACTGGCAGATATTCCACAACTCGCCAGAACGGGCGTTGGGGGGTTCTTTGTGGTATCAGCTATATCCGAGGCCGACGAGCCCAAAGCAGAGGCTGGAAAACTAATTGAGACATGGAAAGCAAACAGCAAGAGACCTTAGGCTGTTATTTTATCGTCTTATGGAGTGTACCGCATCAAATATAACAACACTTGTTCAAAATGCCATCATGTATTATGCCAAGGTGAATTGGCACTTGATATTCTTTATGGATCTGGTTAAACAATGATAATTAACACGAATTTCGATTTTCAAGCAGAAGCTAATGGTCGCGCACAATCCGATACCCAGCCGCATAAATTAGCTTACAATCAAGACAGAGTTGCATTGGATTGGTATAGAGGAGATAAAGATTCCGATATAATGATAGTGTTATTGCTGAATATGAATCTGGTAAGGCGGCTTTAGTAACTAAAACCATACAAGAACTAAAGGTCATGGAAAATGGATAAATCGTTATCTTTTATGCCACAGGCATGGGATGATTATCTATTCTGGCAGACACAGGATAAAAAGACCTTAAAACGTGTTAACCAACTGCTGCAAGCTATTGTTCGAAACAGTATTTCAGGTATCGGAAAACCTGAGCCATTAAGAAATGATAAGGCCGGATACTGGAGCCGACGTATTGATGAGGCAAATCGAATTGTCTACAAGGAAACGGAAGTATCTATAGTAATTATTTCTTGTCGCCATCACTATCACGACTAAGACAAAAGAGCGATACAAACCTTATACACTAAAACGATACAAGCCAAAGAAATCGCTGTTAAATGACATAAAGTTGAAAAATCTCACGGCTAAATCAAAGGAAGCAAAGTATGAGCAAGGTATTACTGACAAATCTCGGTACAGGCAGCGGATACTACGTGATGATGTATCACAATAATGTGGCTGAGGCTATTTCTGATACGCGCTTTAAGCTATCGGATGCTATTACTGAGGCAACAAAGAAAGCGAAAGAGTTGGAAGCCGATAATGCACTTGTATGGGCGAATTTCAAAGCTGAGTGTGATATCACTGCAAAATTAGAGAAACCAGCCTTTGATGAAGAAAAGACAATGGATAGAATAATCGATAACCCGGACTTATGGTTAATTGCGGCAATAATGCAGGCAAAGAAAAATCAAAAAATCAGTGGCGAGTCTTCCTGAACGAAGTGCTAGTAACTTTGCACTAAAAATCGCACCAACTTATCATTCCATGACCCTCTTAACCAACTAGACCAACCAATTCTTCGTTTTAGTTATGTCAACGTTTTAGGCACAATTTTTGGTTCGCACAATATATATTATGTATAGTACCAAGCATGAGATTGACATAACGAAGCAAATAAGTGGGGTTGTTGCACTGGCTCAAAAATGGCGGCGCAAGCACAAAGAAATTTCAGAGTTGAGTTTTTTCAATCACGAACTTTCTCAAGAACCGCATTGATAAAAGAGCAGCGATTGAATGCACTAAACCTCGCAAAAAGTTGAACTTTATGTCGCGCAAATTATTTACTTATGTCGCATTCCATACTGGTTGCTCAAGTCATAACGAAATCTTTGCTAAGTGTAGACATGCCAAAAATTCTATGGTTTGACGGGAGCGGCGGATCTTCAAATACGGCTGTGTTTGTCCTGCAGATAGATGAGGCTCTGTAATCGAAATCTAGCCCCTTTGAACTTCCGGCGCGACTGATTCCATGGCATCTGTTGTGAAATCATACTTTTGGGGCTTCTTTTTTGTCTTAATAAACAAAAGATGGGTCGTGACACCAATGCCAATAATTCCCAAGAGAACATATATCCAAACAGTTCGTACAATGACCATAGATACAATAAGTCCTATCCAAAGGAACGTTATGCTTGCGACCTTAAGCGAAATGCTTATTCCCTGCTTCGTGTAATAATTTTCAATATATTGACCGAAAATGCGGTTTTTGCGCAACCAATTGTGGAATTTTTTACTACTGTAGGAAAAACACAAGGCTGCCAACAAAACAAATGGTGTGGTTGGCAAAACAGGAACGATTACACCCACAGTCCCAAGCCCTAAACAGAGAAAGCCTATTATTGTTAAAAGTATTCTTTTCATTAAGCTGTAAATTGGATAAAAATATCCACCTGATTTATGTCATCTAAAATTGAAAATCACTTTTTGATATTTGGAAGCGCCAAAAGATAAGTTTCAAGTTCTGCGAGTGTACCTTGGCGGTATGCCGAAATATCGACACCGGTTGGGTTTTCCAAGAAATCAGTTACCAGAAATGTCTCTGCGCCAAGTGCGCCAATGCCCATGTCATCCGTTGGGCTGTTGCCTGCCATAAGACATTGCTCCGGTTTCCTGTCAATTTGTGCCAACAACTCTTTGTAGTATTCCGGATTTGGTTTGCAGTACTTGCTGTTGGCGTAATGCGTAATATACTTGAAATCACAAGGCTCGAGTCCAACCCAATTCAACCGCGTCGTGACAGCGCATGCCGGAAAAAGAGGGTTCGTAGCCAGCACAACATCGTAACCATTAGCTGTCAGTGCCTCAACAAGACGCTTGGAAATATCATTTGGCTGCATTACCGACCTTACGTTTTCAAACTCATTTGTATAAAACAAATCACATGCAGCTTCAATTTTACGCCGTTCGCCTGCAGTCAATCCCAGATAACCAACAAAGCCATCCCAGAATTTTTGTGAGTTTAACATGCTTCCATCATTGGCTATCATAGCCTTGGTTCCCTCCAAAATGGCTTTGACTGATACTTCAGGGTCCATATCAAGCCTTGAGAATACCTTTTTAAGTTCTGCCATATAAACGCCAAGGAAAGCATTTTGTGAAAACTTTAGCAGTGTTCCGTCAAGGTCAAAGAAGATGGTATCTATCATGGTTTTTCCGTCAAGACTGCTGGTTAGGATGTCGCACTTAGAAAAAACAATACAACGATAGGCGCCGGAACAAGCATAATCGTATTAAATATGAGCCCCAATATGGCAAAAAGTTTTTTGCGGTTGGGTTGAACAATACCAATAATGCCTGTGGTGATACCTATCACCAATATCACAACTCCTATCATGCTAATAGCGCTTAGAACTTTAAAGGCATCCGGGTTGTAGCCAACATCATTACAGTTGTCCATACAACCCCCGGTGGTAATAATGATATTAATAAAAGAAACGCAGGCAATTACGCAAGAAACAATCCCTATTTTGGAATGCCGTAACACTACAGGTTCTGGTTGCAGGCTTGGCGTATAGGCTGTCGGTGCTATCGTTTCACGTGATGCAACGGATGATGCTGCAACGCGCGCTCCACACTGTATGCAGAAGTTTGAGCTACGGCTGTTCAGAGCCCCACAGTTGTAGCAGTAGAATTTCTCTTGAGGTAAGTCCATAGATTCAACCATATTATTCAAACAAACCCCAAAAACAGACCTAAACCTCTACCAGAGAAAAATCTTCACGCATCGTGTATGAGAGGCTTTCGACATCCCATAAAGCATGCGCAATTTGCTTCTCTCGCTTGGCATATGGTATACAGCGATACTCATTCATAATATTGCCGTCATTATGTAAACGGTCCATGATTAAATCATAATAAGGCTTGTGAATTTCCGAACTGATAAAGTTACGCACTCGTTTCCGCTACCACCAAGTAGTATTTGTACGGTGTCAGACTCATTTGTCGCCACTTTAATCAGCATTTCCACCAGTCACTTTCACATCACACCCGTCCTTATGTAAACAAGTCAGCAAAAGAAAAATGATGGTGGGCTCGGTAGGATTCGAACCTACGACCGAGCGGTTATGAGCCGCCTGCTCTAACCACTGAGCTACGAGCCCTTATCTGAATGGCTATTTATAATCTTGCGGAGTAATCGTTATTACCATCAGTTCATAGCTATCGTTACTCCTAATGACAAACTTAAAAGTAATCTCATAATCCCGTAGCTGCTTCAGGTCGCTGGAACTCTTAACAAAATTAATCATCTGCGGGGTCGTTTCTTCTTGTACTTGTGCGAGTGCAGATTGATCAAACTGATCATAGGCATAATTCACCATCGTATAATTGTATTGAAAAATTTTTCCGGGAAGTGCCATGCAATTGTCTAATCTTGTTTCAGAATCTATTGTCATCGGGCATTGGGCATTAATCTCGTCGGCAGCATCTCGCATAGATTTGTCGATGGAACTATCACTTGGAGTACACGCAAGCAGAAGACCGCTACACAAGAGCATTGTAGCAACAAAAGCCGACAAAAGTAACTTTTTCATTATTTGCCTCCTATCACATACTTAACAAAATGGAGCGGGAGACGGGATTCGAACCCGCGACGTTCTACTTGGAAGGCAGACACTCTACCGCTGAGTTACTCCCGCAAATCAAAAGCTATTTTACGGCTGTTGGGGGCTATTTGTCAAAGAGAAAATCAAAACGTTTACGCCAAGCAGGAATATTATGTCAAACAAACAATGCTTTCTGGTGTTCTTTGGGCTCAAACTCGCGCATATAAGCAAATACCTCATTCGTATCGCACATAATTCCATGCCGGCGGCATTCTGCGCGAAAGACAGATAAAAGACGGCTGTTATTCGTGCTGGTGCATGAATAGGCATTGCCAAAGCTCTGCATATATTTCTGCTTTATGTCAGGAAAGAGTTGTTCCAGCTTTGCATAGAAGTATTCCCTGTTGCCTTCGCGCATGGGAACACCAAATCCGAAACACAATATGCCGCGCACCCTAGCCTTGATGCAATAATCCAGCAACCCACGCAGGTTTTCCTCCGTGTCGTTTATGAAAGGCAAAATAGGACCAAGCCACACAACTGTTGGAATACCTGCCTCATACATAGCCTCAAGAACATGAAAGCGCTCAATAGTATTGCACACATTCGGCTCAAGTTTGCGGCATAAATCCTCGTCATAAGTCGTAAGCGTGACCTGCACAACACATTTTGCCCCGGCGTTGATTGCCTTTAGGAGAGCCATATCCCACAGAATACGGGATGATTTTGTTAGTATAGCCAACCCGAAGCCATGCTTTTGAATCACTGCAAGGCATTGCCTCGTAAGTTGCAACTTACTCTCGAGGTGAATATAAGGGTCGCACATATTAATTCGGAAGTAAACAGTAGCAATATATCAGTAAATATGCTATGATGAGGCATGGAAAAAACAGATTTACGCAAACTCAATAATGACGAACTGTATACGGTACGGAAACAGGTAGTACGTCTCAAAAAGATGCGATTTATTGGCAGTGCCATTGAAGAAATGACCGGAGTGAACCGGTATGCCATCAGTCGTATTTGGAGTACCTACCAAAAAGGGAGTATTGAAGCACTGAAACCCCAAATTAGCGGGAGGAAACAAGGCGATGGCATGCTTCTCTCCCCTGTACAGGAGAAAGAAGTCAAGCGTATTATCATTGACAGAACGCCTGAGCAGTATAAGATGCGCTTTATGCTGTGGACACGGCAGGCAATCAGCGGACTTGCCAAACAACTGTATGGGATAGACTTATCATTGCGCTGCGTTACCAATTACATGAAGCGCTGGGGATTTACCTGTCAAAGACCAACAAAGAAAGCCTACTTCTTGGATAACGTGAAGGTCAGCAGGTTTATGAAAGAGCAGTATCCTGCAATCAGCAGAAGGGCTAAACTGGAAAAAGCTGAAATCTTCTGGGGGGATGAAACCGGTATTGATAATCAGGAGCATTATCAGCGGGGGTTTGCACCGAAAGGTCAGCCTCCAGTCATTGGTATAGAGAGTAAGCGGGAACGGGTCAATATGATGAGTGCCATCAACAATTATGGCACCATACGCTTTATGATGTTTGACGACAATATGAACCAGCAGAGGCTCATAGAGTTCATG
>WRHS01000028.1 GCA_009783135.1 Dehalococcoidia bacterium | reverse complement strand
CCAGCGTTTATAGCCTTCGCAAAATATTGGCTGGAAAAAATCTTTTACGGCCTTCTGTGCTTCAAGAATAAAAACTTTCTCATTGGTTCGACCTCGCAATAAGTTAAACAATGGGGTATACACGGCACTCATTAAGCTTTCAAGCGGTTCAATCAATAATCCATTGAGGCTACTGCCGATATCAATAGCCTCTAAACTCATATCTTGTTGAACAATTTTGCTGATATCAGCATATGCCCTTCCAAGCTCACAAGCTTTATCCAGCTCCATGGTAAAATACTCTTTAATTAGGGTATTGCGGACGGCGTTAAAATGGCGATAAAACTCCGCACGAATCTCTTGCGTAATCAGAACATCTTTCGTATCAATCTTAATTTCCGGATGATTCGCAATAAATTTTTTTAAATCCTCATATGATTCAACCCATTTTTCAGCCATTATTTACCTCCGCTGTTATGTATTTAGAGAAAAATCATTCGTATAGCAAACCCAGCACCGGTTTATTATAACTTGATGCCCAAAAACTTGCCAGTCTTCGCATGTAGTCTGATTTTGGAGTCTCAAGTTTATGCGATTTCAACTTTCTTAACGCCGTGCCTAACACCAATAATCTCCGCGAGAATGGCTACGGCAATTTCCTCCGGGGTTTGCGCCTTGATGTGTAACCCAATAGGCGCATAAACTCGTGACAAGTCATCCATGGTGAAATTCTTTTCTAACAAATGCTCGTATACCGCCTTGTTTTTGCTTTGGCTACCAATCATGCCGATGTATTTTGCCGATGTCCTGAGCGCACTCTCCAATGCTACTTCGTCGCCTTTGTGCCCGTGTGTGACGATGACTATATAGTCGCCCTGTCCGACACTTATTTGGCTGTAGGCTTCAGGTATTTCTATTGGCATGACATTCGCATCAGGGAAGCGCTCAGAGCTGGCAAACTCAGTTCGTTCATCAATAACTGTTACCTTAAAGCCGACTATGGTCGCCATTTGCGACAAAGGCAGGGCAATATGACCTGCCCCGAATATATACAATTTAGATGTCGCAAATATCGGCTCAATAAAAATCTCGGTATCCCCACCGCAAAGCATGCCCAAATCACCCGATGTGTTCAATTTATACTCCATTTTTTTGGCACGCCCGCGCCTTAATACTTCCAGTGCTTCCTGAATGGCGGCTTTTTCCACGGCTCCACCACCGATTGTTCCTATGATAGAGCCGTTTGCCCTCACTATCATTTTGGAACCTTCCTCCCGCGGAGTAGAACCGGCAACAGCAATTACTGTACACAGTGCAACATCTTCTCCTGTGGTGCTCAAACGCGCCAGTTCGGCATAGATATCATTCTGCATAATTACCTCCATCTGCAAAAATTGAAGAATGAAAAATTCGGTATAAAGAAAGTTGTGTCGAAAGAGAACCTGCGACAACTTGATTTATTTGCATGTGGCGACGCGCCAAAATAGCTGAAGCCAGTGATTCTACGGCTTCTGTAGATACCAAATCGGACTTATTTAGAAACGGCACAATGCGTGCATTTGGCGGGGTATTCTGTATGATGCCGTTTGGCTCAGTCAACAATGTAGCAATCACCTCATCTGTCATAATATCATAAAGTGACAGCCCTGCAAGGCGCTCAATGAACTCAATCCGTGAGGCTTTTTCTGTAGATAACGGAGCGCCCAAAGCATCCAACCCAACCAATGCCAATACCAACGTAGTGCTGGTTGGAATAACTGGTTCGCCATGGCGCGGAGCTTTGATAGGTTTGCCTGCGGCACCATCGGCCTCATTAACTATGTAATCAGCTAAATCCAAGGCTTGGATTTTATCCAAGATTTCCGGTGAAAGACCTTTGAGTTTGCCGTTATTATCCAATGCCAGTGCCAGTGTTACATGTTTGTGTATCGGTAGCTCCTGTGTTAATCGCTCTACCAAAGCATCCTCTTCCGACTCGACGATAAGACAGGGAGTTTCTTTGCACGAAGGAGGGAAAATATGTGTAGTTGTTGTGCTAATAACTTTCTGTCCATTTCCTGCCAGTTCTTGTGCCAGACGAAACATTAGGCTGGTTTTGCCGCCACCACCAACTAAAGCGATATTCTCGGAGAATTCCAACCCGAGCGACTCTGACAAAGAGGAGGACTGTTTTTCAACAGGCTGTTTGCGTTTGTGGATGATAAGCCATATCCCGCCTTCCTCAGTAATGCGGGCTACCGACTCCATATTTTGTGAACGTAGCAGGGCGCGTAATTGTTCCAGCGTAATGCGTTGCCGCCCAAGCTTCTCATTTAAAACACGCGACTCGTCAGCAATAGTATCAATCACACCCTGTGGGGTATTTCGGCCGTATCCCCCTCCCACAAATGCCACCCCGCCCAGTGCCAGCACGCGATAGATTTCTTGCAGGATATGAGGGCGCTCCATGATGAAAAAATATGCTCCGCGAAACATGACCAAATCAAAGCTACCGTCAGCGAATAGCAATCTGTCCAAAGCTGTTTCTACAATATGCATACGACTACTGAGATTGCACGAAGAGACATGACGTTTAATGTGAGACATATAATCATTATGACTGTCGGCAATAGTAAAATGCATATGTGGATGGGACACAGAAAGCGCACAACTCATTCCACCGGCAAAAGGTCCAAGCTCCAGCGCATGTCCATCTGCTCTGCCATAAAACTCGGATGCATGCGCTGCCAGATACGGATATATTTCATGCCAGAGGTCGTTAACTGCAATCAAGTTCTGAGTATCTATAGCAAAGCTCCATCAGTTGTTGAAATGCGACATGATTGCTTCCAATACGCCGCCTGAAATAGTGCGCCCTTTGTCAGAAATGGTGTGGCAGTATGTTTCATCTCCGCGCGGATCAACGTCACCGGCTTTGAGACTTTTGGTTACCGGTGTACCATCGCGTAGCAGACCACGAATAATGCCTGGAATAGCAGCCTGCACCAGTTGTTCTTCCACATACGCTACCACTTCTCCGGCATGCACGATGTCGCCTATTTGCTTAATTGTTCTAATAATTCCGTCGCATGGGGCACGCATGACACGCTCTGTGGTATAGCCGCCGATATTACCAGGATTGCCGGTATCAGGCTCAGCGATGCCTTGGCGGATGATGCGACCCAGATTATGTCCACGGTTGGTTTCAATGACCACGTGTGTATCCTTGCCGGCTTCAAACCCGATACCCAGGCCTATAACCATCTCGGCGTCAGTTATACGCGTGCCAAGGTTCTTTTTGGCGAGGATTGCATCAATTACGACATTGGGGTTTAGCGCGGCGCTGATGCTGGCTTTTGGATCTACGACAAGAGCCATTTCTCTGGCGTCCCATGCGTTATACACTTGTTGAGGGGAACTCACCAGCCGCGCAGTGCGACCTTCCACATTTTGAACTCCATCATATACCGCCTCACAAAAGGAAACCCTGCGTCGTACGGCTTGTGGCTGAGGGACTTCTGTCATGACAACATTGAAATGGCACTCGACCAAACGACAAGCCACTGCGCTGGCCAACTCACCACCACCTCTGATAAGCACTTTCAAATTTCTAACATCCATAATGCTTTTTCCATTCGTCTCAGAAAGATATTTTATTAAGACACGACTGCCAACGGTGCCACTCGGCGACCTTCATGGGGGATAACCAAGATGCCCCGAATGCAGATATGCAAGCAAAATGGCTTTTCTTCCAACATATGCAGTATATCTTCAGTTATATAGCTCGTCAATAGCCCAAGTAAATACTGTGGCAATATTCCCATGCACTTAGCAGTTTAGGATATAATGTAGCCATATGAGTATGCGAGTTATATCCGGCAGTGTAAAGGGTTTTCCAATAAAAATGCCCAAAGGTACTCCAACGCGTCCGGCAACTGAGCTGGTGCGGGGAGCTATTTTTTCCATTTTGACATCGTCAGTTGATGACTGGACACAAGTTCTTGACCTTTTCTCCGGATCAGGGTCATTGGGCATTGAAGCCCTCAGCCGCGGAGCTGGCAGCGTGGATTTCGTTGACCAGGAGCCGCGTTGCTGTGCTATAATCAGGGAAAATATTGAAAAGACAGGGTTGAGTTGCCAAGCCAAAGTGCACTGCATTACCGTCAGCCGCGCCATTGCTGCGTTGAAAGGGCCGTATAATATAATACTGATGGACCCACCTTATAAAGATACCGCTATCGGAGCAACAATTGAACAACTGGCGGCATCGCCGCTGGTGAGCATGGATACCACGGTGGTGATTACCCATTCCACAAGATTTAAGCTGGAGCAGTGTTATGGGGTACTCTGCATGAAACGCGAGTACCGTCATGGTGACAGCACTATTGCCATCTATAAAAAGGAGCAATTATCTTGACCATAGCCATTTATCCCGGTAGTTTTGATCCTATTACCAACGGGCATTTGGACGTGGTGCTGCGTGCATCCCGCATTTTTGAAAAGGTCATAGTCGGGGTGTACGATACTCCGGAGAAGAAACTGATGTTCAGCCCGCAGGAGCGCGTGGAACTGGCAAAAGCAGCTGTCAAAGATATTGTAAATGTTGAAGTGCAGCTTTATTGCGGTCTCACAGTTGATTTTGCCCAAAAAGTCGGGGCTCAGGTGATGGTACGCGGCCTGCGTGCCAGTGCCGATTTTGAGTTCGAGTTTGACATGGCAATGATGACCAATAAACTCTCACCGGAGCTGGAGATGGTATGTTTTATGGCCAGCCCGCAGTATCAATTTTTATCATCAAGTTTGCTCAAGGAAGTGGCACGTTTGGGCGGCAAGATAGATGACTGGGTGGCAGCTAGTGTGGCTTTTGCTGTTAAGGAAAAAGTCAAAAATCTGAAACAATATTAGTCCATAATTAGAATAAAACAAGGAGCACGATATGTCTTATAAAATCAGCGAGGATTGTATTAGTTGCGGGGCATGTGAATCTGAATGTCCCAACAAAGCCATCAAAGAAGGGCGTGACATCTATGAAATTGACACTGTCCGCTGTAGTGAGTGCATAGGCAGTTTCACCAAGCCGCAATGCTCTGAAATATGTCCGGTGGGAGCCCCTGTCCCGGACTTATCAAACCAAGAAAGCCGCGAACAACTTATAGCTAAATGGGAGCAGTTGCACCCCATTGGCGAAACTCCAAAAGCATAGGCTTACGGCCACACCATCCGGAATGTATGCCAAATGGGGCGCCATGTTTGATTTTGGCTGTTTTGCAATTAATTGCCGAAGAAGTTCTTAATGCCGTCGAAATTTGATGGCAGAAGTGTCATCACCAGTGGGAATTTGTCCAGCAGAAATTCAGCTACAAGTGAGCTACTGACTGCGTCATTATTGAAGTATTCTACCCACAGCACCAACAGTGCACCCCACGACATAGCGCCAATAAACAGCCCTACTATTCCACCAAGCAATCTGTCAAGACATCCAAGGAAAACAGTGGACATCCACTTGCGCAATAAGGCGCATATAATACCGGCAATAATCATGACGACCAACACTATCAGCACAAAACCGACAGTATTAGCCACAGATGTGTTGTCTATGAATACCAGCCAATGTCCAACTGTTTCGTAGCAACGACCTGCAAGGAAAATTCCAAACAGCAATCCTACCAGATTCACAAGGCTGCGCACAATACCTATTGTCAGCCCGCCGATAACGCCGGCTGCCAAAGTGACCAGTATAAGAGTATCCAACCAATTCATAGGGCACCCCTTTATTCTAAATGGCGCACGCTAACATTTTTGCAATGCTTTCCTATACATTGCTCAGTTCCTTAGCGCGCTGGTAGGCGGCTTCCACAGCTTTTTGTATCAAACCGCCGAAATTATTTTCTTCGAAAACATTAATCGCCGCAGCGGTAGTACCTCCGGGAGAGGTGACATCACTCCTTAAATCAGGTAAGCCTTTGTTTGTCACCTTGGCATATTCTGCAGAGCCGAGCACCGTTTGAATTACCAATATCTTTGCCAGTTCTTCAGGAATGCCAATGGATTCTGCCGCTTTGACCATTTCCTCCATAAAAAGAAAGGTATACGCCGGACCGGAGCCGCTGACAGCTGTCGCAAAATCCAAATATGCCTCATAACCGGTGTAGATGCCACGGCCCATCACTTGTACAATGGCTTCAGCATTGAGGCGTTGTGCAGGCATGACATCCTGAGTGGCTGTCCATACTGTTATGCCCTTACCGATTTGTGCAGGAGTGTTGGGCATTGCGCGCACCACAGCTTGGTGGGAAAAACCGCCTGCCAGAGCTTCTATTTTTTTGCCAGCCACGATTGAGAACAACAGTGCAGGTCGGGGCAATTTGCCTGTCATCTCGGCCATAACCGCATCCAAGGTTTGCGGTTTTACAGCCAGTACAACCACATCCATGCCGTTTACTGCCTCAACATTGTTTGTTGAAATATGCACACCTAACTCATCTTGAAGTGTTTCCAGCCTTTGTTGACAAACATCGCTGATACATACATCTTGCGGCGCAGCCAAATTGTTTTTGATGATGGCAGTAGCAATAGCCCGCCCCATGTTGCCACCACCAATGAAAGCAATTTTAAACAATCCCATTTTATGTCCTGCTATATCCTATTTTTTATTTATGCCAGCTTTTAAAATCCGCGAAAATAGATACTTATTACTCAGATTGAAAAGTTTTATTCCACGACTAGGCTTACCAGTTTTCTTGGTACGTAAATCGCCTGCACTAATTTTTTGCCGTCAGTGAAAATCTGCACCTTGGGACTGCCAAGCGCAAGGTTCTTAGCCTCTGTCTCGGTCACGCTTGATGGAACCATTAGCTTATCGCGAACTTTACCATTAACCTGCACAACCAGTGGGATTTCATCGTCTTGCGCCAAAGCGGGATCCCATTCGGGCCAGCGTTGATTGTGGATACTATATGAGTAACCAAGCCGCGACCATACCTCTTCGGCAAAGTGCGGAGCTGTAGGTGCTAACAAGCGCAACAGAGTGCACACTGCCTTATTATAATCTGCCCTCTGCACGCTTCCGGCATCGTGTATTTTACCCAAGTAGTTGGAAAACTCCATGAGAGCGGATATCATCGTGTTGAAACGAAGACGTTCCATGTCTTCGGTAGCACGGCGAATGGTCTGGTGCATCAGGCGCAACAGATTCTTGAGGTTTGCTACATCGGTAGTTTCGCAGTTTTTCTCTTCATAATCATCCAGCGCCAAATTCCATATGCGTCCCAACCAGCGCGACAGACCATAAATGCCCGAGTCGTCCCAATCTCCACCCTGCTCCCATGGCCCGATAAACATCAAATAGGCACGTACCGTATCGGCACCCAACTCGGAAACATATTTGTCCGGGTTAACCACGTTGCCCTTGGATTTGCTCATTTTTTGATGCTCGTGTGTAACAGTGCCCTGATTAAATAGCCTTTTGAACGGCTCGTTGAAAGATACCAACCCCATATCCCGCAGGGCTTTGACAAAGAAACGTGAGTAGAACAGATGCATAACGGCATGCTCTGCGCCGCCGGTGTAGATATCTGTCGGCATCCATTTTTTGACCTGTTCAGTATCAAAGGCTCCTTGTGTAAAATGCGGGCTGGTATAGCGCATGAAGTACCATGATGAACACATGAAAGTATCCATGGTATCCGTTTCGCGCTTTGCCGGACCATTGCAACACGGACATGTCGTGTCAACAAAACCAGGGTTGCTTTTTAGCGGCGACTCGCCGGTAGGTTTGAACTCGGCATCATCCGGTAACAAAACCGGCAAGTCTTTCTCAGGTACAGGTACGATGCCGCACTTATCACAATAGACAGCCGGAATAGGTGCTCCCCAATAACGCTGGCGCGAAACGAGCCAGTCACGCAGTTTATAACTTACCACGCGCTTGCCCCAGCCTTGTTGTTCAATATACTCGGAAATGGCCGTTTTGGCGCTTGTGCTTTCTGTTCCGTCAAATTGCCCGGAGTTCACCATTAGCCCCGGCTCAGTATATGCCTCATCAGGCACATTGCCATCCCACTGCGGCGGTGCCACAACTACCTTAACAGGCAGTTGATACTTCTTTGCAAAGGCAAAGTCGCGTTCGTCATGTGCCGGTACTGCCATAACTGCACCTGTGCCATATGACAGCAATACATAATCAGCGATCCATATAGGTACTTTTTCGTTGTTGAGTTGGTTGATAGCATAAGATCCGGTAAAAACGCCATCTTTTTTGCGCTCAGTTGATAAACGCTCAATCTCACTGCAATGGCGTGCCTTATCAATGTATGCCTCTACCTCAGCTTTATGCTCGGAGGTGGTAAGTTTTTGTACCAACGGATGCTCAGGGGCCAGCACCATAAATGTGACACCAAATATGGTATCAGGACGAGTAGTAAATATGCGTATTTCTTTTTCTTCCATATCGGCATGCTCAAGCGCAAAGGATATTTCCGTGCCTTCGCTGCGCCCAACCCAGTTAGCCTGCATAATCTTAATTCGTTCAGGCCAATCCAATCCATCGTGTCGCATGAGTTCATCGGCATACTTTGTGATGCGGAAAAACCATTGCTCCAGGTCGCGCCGTATCACCGGGGTTTCGCAACGCCAGCACTCGCCGTTTACCACCTGCTCGTTAGCCAGCACTGCATGGCAGTTGGGGCACCAGTTTACCGGAGCCTTGGCACGATAAGCCAACCCTGCCTGCCACATCTTCAAAAAGAACCACTGCGTCCATTTATAGTATTCCGGCAAACAGGTTATGACCTCGCGATCCCAGTCATAGACAGCACCGAGACTTTTGAGTTGTCTGCGCATGTTTTCAATGTTGGACAAAGTCCAATCTTTTGGATGAATTCCGCGCTTAATGGCAGCGTTTTCGGCTGGTAAACCAAATGCGTCAAACCCGATAGGATGCAATACATTGTAGCCTTGCATGCGCTTGAAACGCGCATACACGTCGGACGGAGCCATGGCATACCAATGTCCGATATGCAGGTCTCCTGACGTGTAAGGAAACATTGTAAGGGCATACCACTTGGGAGCCGAGGCATTATTATCTACACGATAAAGACCGCTCTCCTCCCAGCGTTTCTGCCATTTGGACTCAACATCAACGGGATTGTATTTATCAATCATTGAATTATTTCTTTGAAGCCGAACATATCAAGTTATTGTAGCAAGCATACACGTATGGCGCAAACTCAATGCCTGCCGCCGGAATCAGCGAAAACAGAAAGGCGTTACAATGCTCTGTTTTTGCGGGCTAACTAAGATTGCTTCAGCTTGTCTTTCAGCATATCAATATCCCGCCGCAACGCTTTCTCACGCCTAATAAGTAGCAGCACATAACCAAAAAGCACCAGCCAAATTATGCTGTAAGCCGCAAACAGATACCATATATTTTCCATTATTACTCCTTCATTGCCTCTTTGATGCCTGCCAATTCCCGCTCGTCCTTTTTAATGCTTATGCCAACGACCATAAATAAAAGATACAAAGCTGTAAATGCAGCGATGCTCAACAGGAGGGTTACAAGCATGAGTCCTTTTACCCCGCCATGAAAGATTTCGCCATTCGGATGCTGTGCGGTTGGCGCAAGCTGGATAGCCAAGGCCACAATAGGCACGTCTACAAAACCTATAATGCCGACCACTGCTGCAAAACGGGCCTTACGCTCCTCTTCGCTTATGTAGGCACGAATAATGAAATAAGCTATGTATATAAGCCATAGTACCAGCGACGATGTCAGACGTGCATCCCAGGTCCACCATATTCCCCAAAAAGAACGTCCCCAAATCGAGCCGGTTATGAGGACCAGTGTGGTGAAAACAAGGCCTATTTCTGCCGAGACGCAAGCCATCATATCCCATAGCGGGTTGCGTTTTACCAAATACACGATACCGGCAACAAATGTAACAAAAAAGGCAAAAAATGCCACCCATGCTACAGGCACATGGAAATAAAAAATGCGCTGAATAACACCCTGATTAGCCTCTGTAGGCACAAACACGAAAACCATGGCCAATGACGCCAAAATAAGCAGGCTGCTCACAAGCAAAAGAATTTTAGGTTTCAAAGGCTTAACCTCCCTACTCCTCAATGATATATGGGAAAACCATGAAGGATACCACTGTGAAAATTACATCGAAGGCAATCAGCATTACCAGCCAGGAGAATATATCCCCCCAACTTTTTGCATCAAGTACCAGTGTTACGGCACTGACGGCGGCGATGATGACTGGTGTAATAATAGGCAAAAACAATATTGGCAGCACCATCTCCCGCGCACGCGTATTGATTGCCATCGCCGAGAACAACGTACCTACCGCCACAAACCCTATCGTTGCAAGTAGTGTAACAACAATTATTTCCGGCTGAAATGCGGCTATATTAAAAAGCAGAGCGAATACTGACAGTACCACGACTTCTACCAGCAGCATGAAAAATAAACTTCCCAAAGCTTTGCCGACATAGATAGCCTCACGTTCCACGGGACAGCACATCAGTCCGTCCAAACATCCCTCCTCTTTTTCAGGGATGAATGCTCTGTTAAGTGCCAGCACGCCGGAGAAAACAAAGGCCACCCACAGGATACCGGGGGCGATTTGTCGCATTAGAGACGAGTCAGCATTAAACGTGAAATTGAAAATGACCAATATCAACACGGCAAAAACCAAAACAGAGGTGATAATCTCACGTGTACGCAACTCGGATAAGATGTCTTTCCATGCTATGGCGGCAACATGTGTCCAGAATTTCATGACTTTACAACCTGAGTCAGTTCGGCATATTTCTGCTGCAAACCTGCCAGATTCAGGTTGCAAGCTTGTTCATGATAGACAATGCGCCCGCGTCCCAGTATGGCGATGTTATCGCATACGGAGAGGGCTCTTTCAAAACTATGGCTGGCAAAAATGATTGTGCGGTTTGCTCCTTCATAGCGCAATATATCCCATATGGCGCCCAGCCCCTGCTGATCCAATCCTGTTTCCGGCTCGTCCAATAACAGGATGGAAGGGTGATGCAGTAAGGCGCGTGCCAGTGCCATACGCTGTTGCATACCGCGCGAAAAAGTAGAGAAGCGCGAGTGTCGATGAACCTCCAAACCTACCAGTTTCAGCATATCTGAAATGCGTGTCTCGCGTTTTTCCACGCCATACATTCTGGCATAGAAATCCAAATTCTCCCAAGCCGTAAGATTGCCGTATAAATAGCTTTGATGCGCCACAAGACCCAAGAGGGAGCGCACTTTCCGGGCGTTATCTTTCAGTTCCAGACCGGTTATTATTACCTGCCCGCTACTTGGGCACATAATGCCGGACAATAGTTTTATAAGTGTGGTTTTGCCGGCTCCATTAGCACCTAAAATCGCCAGTGTCGTCCCTGTAGGTGCGCACAAATCAACCCCGCGTAGCACTTTTGAATTACCAAAAGCCTTGACCAAACTGCGGGTTTCAACGGCTAAAGGTGTTATATTACTAACAGCGTCGCTACTCATATGAATGATTTTTCAGCTTTTTACAGGTAATGAAGCTGGGATAGAGTGCTCAACCTGAAAAATTAAGCTGTAATTTTTTATACTAAGCTTGTTAATCATCTTCGGTCAGCGGGCGGCGTGCGCATGCGCTGAAAGACAGCGCTCCTCCGACAAGCAGCAACAAACCGCCAATCCAAATCCACTGCACGAGTGGTTTTACCATGACTGTTATCCAAGTCTGGCTTGTTGCATCAAAACTCTCAAAATCATCAAAGATGACATACACATCCCGCAAAACATTGCTTCGGATAACAAGGTCATTACCAATTAAACGCGGGATAATCTCGCCGTCGTCATAGATAAGTCTGAATGTCTGTGTCGGGCTTATGCTTCCTGCTGCAACTCCGTTGTATTCCATTTCCAACTCGGCTGTCACAATAACCCACATTTCATCCGAATGAGGGGTATGCTCAATAGTCAGTCCGTTATAGGTCAGGCTATAGCCGTCTTGCGTTATGACGTCGCCGACATTGACCTCTTGCAGGCGCTTTTCAGTACCATATGCCGATGAGCCAATAATGCCCAGCGCCATCACTGCCACGGCGATATGGGCTATATATCCGCCATAGCGGCTGCGATTAACCATAAATAATCGCCAGAAAGCCACAACCGCATTTTCGCCGCATCCGTGCATGCGCGACAACACGTCGCTGCACCACTTATAAAGGGTGGTTAGCACCGTTATCCCCAGTACAAACAGCGGAAGGAGTACGTACCAGTGAGTCCAGCCGAAGACAAGCGCCAGGACAACAGCTATTACTCCGCCCAAAAACGGAAATAGCAACCGGCGGGATAATTTTTTTATGTCGGGACGATGCCCCCAGCCTACCAATACACAAAGTCCGGATAGCAAGATAACAATAATGAAAACAGGTAGATTAAATGTGTTGAAATAGCTTTGGCTGGTGCTGCTACTTGTAATAAAAGGCAACATTGTGCCAATAAGGATAACGATTGTTGCGATGGCTATGATCCAGTTGAACAAGGTAAAAATATTTCTTGCAGATACCGGCGCGTCATTGCATGGGGCATCGGCAAGGTCATGCCGGCGATCAATCAACAGATAGACAGCGCCTGCCGGCACAACGAGTAAAATGACAATAAATGCAAGCGGCGAACTGGACAGTTCAAACCCATGCACTGAGTTTGGTATGTAACGTGTAATGAATGCCCCCAGAATAACCATCCAGAAAGAAGCAATAGCCAGTATTACAGCCCAAGCCTTATGGATGCCGCGCCGCAGATATAAGACATTTGAGTGCAGCAATGCAGTAAGCAATAACCACGGCATCAGCCCGGAGTTCTCAACCGAATCCCATGCCCAGTATCCGCCCCATCCCAGCGCGGCATAAGCCCACAACATACCGAGTATGTTGCCCAATCCCAACAACAGCCATGAGGCGATAAGCCAACGCCGTGCAGTAAGTGCCCATGTGTTGTCCACACGGCGGTTAAAAAGGGCTGCTATAGCAAGCGCAAATGGTACTGTTGTCAAAGCATAACCGGCCAGCAATACCGGCGGATGAAAAATCATCAGTGGGGTCTGCAGTATCAGACTCAACCCACGGCCATCTGTTAGGGCCTCCCCCGATGCTGCAAAGGGCGGATCGGCGAACAACAACACCAGGAAGAAAATCTCGACGAGCAAAATCAAAGCCAACGCGTGAGGCATCAATGTCTTGTTGTAATCATTGCTGCGCCACAAGACAAAGGCTCCGGAAAGAGCCACGAGCCAGGCCCAAAACATCAAGGCTCCGGCATTGCCGGCCCACAATCCGGTTAGGAGATATGCAGCCGGTGTATCCAAGCTTGAATGGTTAGCTACCTGATACAAATTAAAATTATGCGTATAAAACGACACCAGCATCAGAGCCTCAGCCAGTGTCAAAAGACCTGCGACGATAAAGACACCCATACGTGCGGTTTTGGGGAAGCCATACTTATTATCGCGCGAATCAAGCAATGCCGATGCGGCGGAATAAACAGCAACTGCACAGGCCAAAATCAGTATGGCGGTGCCCAAGAATGACATGCTTTATTTTCCTCTCTATCTATGTGACAGGCTCAAATTTGGCCGAACATTTGACGCTCATAGTGTTGCCATTGAAGATACCGTTGACTGCATCGTATTGCCCCTCCACTACCAGTTGCCTTCCTACCTCAAATGTATTGGGAATGGTACCGGTGTAAACCACGGGCAACACGTCGTCGGTGGCCATGTCCTGAATAGTAAAGTACCAGGTAAGGCCTTCCTTGTTTGGATCCGGCAATAAGATGCCGCTAACGCGCAGGGTTTGGTTTGTCAGAGGGGGATCCTTACTCAGCAAATCTCCAACGTTGTAGTAGTAAGTACTCATACCCATAAAATAGACATATCCCAAAATTAAGGCGGCAACCAACACAATCGCGCCGCCGATAATGAACTTCTTATACTTTGCCATATGCATCCTTGCTTGAAAAATCGTAAGAAACGAGTGTAGAACAAACTGTTTTCAATTATAGCACATATGGCTGAGTATGATAACTATCAAAATAAAAAACAGGCACGGGGATACTCACTATCCCCGTGCCTGTCAGCAATACAATTATTGTTTAATAGAAAGAAGCTAGCAACTACGGCTTCGTATGACAGTTGGCATCAAAGCACTGCGTAATCGTGTAGCTAGTATGATCCGCTTTTGCTCCGGCAGCTACAGAGTAATCCTTTTTGGTGATATAGCTATAGTAAGACGGGGCCATGGGCATACGATACTGACCATTGTGTTTTGAATCCGTACCACTCTTATGGCAACCAAAACAATCGCCGTTGAGGTCTTTCTCCAAATGACCTACTGCCGGACCACCTACATCCGCCATGGCAGATCCATTCGGTGTGCTGCCGGAAGGTACGCTGCTCGATGGGGTGGTTTGTTGGCCGTCGGTGCCGGTTGGATCATCACCGCTTCCACAAGACGCAACCAACAATACCATG
Organism: Dehalococcoidia bacterium; assembly: GCA_009783135.1. GTDB lineage: Bacteria > Chloroflexota > Dehalococcoidia > Dehalococcoidales > UBA1222 > WRNG01. The sequence goes on along the minus strand of WRHS01000028.1, from coordinate 982 downwards.
CACAAGGCGCCGGCTGCTAAAAACGATAAAGCCCCTTTTTTCATATTTGGTTCTCCTTTTCCTTTATTTTATTTATTAAAAACCAGTAACGGACTTTTTCTACTTTCTTCCAGTAGTGCAAAGGTGATTATAGCGCAACTTATACTGCCCAGTCAAATGATGGACGCTAGGGTGTGGAAAAACTGCCATCTGGCCTGGCATGACAAGTCTCATCTCTTGAACAGTCTTTATTCGTGTAGCCTTCGTACACGTGATCTTTTGCCGTGTCTTCGGTTCTCCACATATCTAATGCGTGGCACACCAAGCAGTTGTTATATCGCACGTCATCCACGGCGTGCGGAATATCAGGGGCCGACCTAGCAACATCGCCGGCAACGCGCAGGGCACAGCCGGATATTATCGGCAGAGCAACCAGAATAACTGCTACCAAAATCAATAGTTTCTTATTCATATCTGTACTCCTAACTCTTATTAGTGCGCGTTGTCAGGTTATCAAACCAAACAGGATGATGATGCTCGACGAATTTCTTGGACATGGTGCCTGTGAACCAGGAACGGAAAGCCGGCCAGTCACCCAGTAATACGATAATGCAAACGTGCACCAAGGTGAAGAAGATGATGAAAAGCATAAATACATCGTGGACAACAGTTGCCCAGCCCACGAGGCTGGTGTTGAGAACCCAAATGTGATTGGCTGTTTTAACGGCACCGGAGATAAGAACAACCAAACCGATAGCCATGTACGGCATAGCAGCGCTTTTTTGTGAGGCAAGATATTTCTCATCCTCATTCCATTTGCGGCGCAGGAAATACTTCCCGATAAAGCCGTGAATGACGTCTCTTATGCTGGGAACGAGTAAAGTCCAGTCGCGTGTTGCGATATAGTCAGCAACAAAGAAGAACGCGCTGAACAGAATCATTACCACAGAAAAATAATGCACGTTGAGAGCGGGTGTGACCTGAGTTGCCGTCTTGGCAAATA
>WRHS01000027.1 GCA_009783135.1 Dehalococcoidia bacterium | reverse complement strand
TAAATCCGCCACCAACTTCTTAAGACGAATATTTTCTTCCTCCAGACTTTTGAGCCGTTTGGCTTGGTCTACTCTCATCCCGCCATACTCTTTTCTCCAGCGGAAATAGGTTTGGTCTGTAACCTCTATCCTACGGCAGACTTCGGCAACTGTTGAGCCTTGATTCATCATGATTTCAGCTTGCCGTAACTTACTGATGATCTGCTCCGGTGTATTTGCTTTCCTTGGCATATGCCCCCCTTCATTTTTAGCCCAATTTATTGTACTATCTTACTTGGTACTAACATTACTTTTGGACTAGTTTTCGGGGGTCAGGTCAGCTTGTTGACCAAGTGAGCGTGCATGAACAGAGTGATGAATGCGGTATTCGGACACAGACAGTACAAATCAAGTACAACTTTGTAGGGTGTATAAGCTTAAACTAGGCTCCGCCAGCTTTGAAAAGACGAAAATCAAACTGGCTCTTTATGAACTGGCGGAGGGAGTGGGATTCGAACCCACGACCCCGCTCACGCGAGGCAAGCGCTTAGCAGGCGCCCGCACTAGGCCACTATGCGATCCCCCCCAGTTTGGTATGCACTACTATATCATAACAGGGTATGCAACTCAAAAGATTACGGGAGGAGTTTTACTTTAACGATGCTCCTTACAGGCTCAAAAACTAATGACATTCATGTGCTCAAGCAATATCTTAATTCCGAGCAATACCAAAATGATTCCACCGACCAGTTCAGCCTTCGGCTTGAATCTCACGCCGAACATATTCCCCACCATAACCCCAAAAGCCGAAAACGCAAATGTAATGCACCCGATTAATACAACAGCCGAAAGAATACTGACCTGCAAAAAGGCAAATGACACCCCCACAGCCAAAGCATCAATGCTTGTGGCAATCGCCAAAGGCAGCATTTGCGCCGGTCTCATGGTATCATCCCTTTCGCCTGCCCGTTGTATGACAGGCTCACCATCACGCTTAAGGCTCATCAGTATCATTTTGCCGCCAAGAAAGCCCAGTAGAACAAATGCCACCCAGTGATCAAACGCTGTAATCTTTTCGGCAAACAGAGACGCCATAAAATAACCGATTAATGGCATAACAGTCTGAAAAACACCGAAGTACAAGCCGACCATCAGCGCTTTGGACACACGTTTTTTGCCCGCAGCCAAGCCAATGCATATTGCCGCCGCAAAAGCATCCATTGAAAGCCCGACAGAGATAAGAAGCAGTTCTATTACACTCATCATTATGCTCAATACGACCCAGCGGCAAACAGTTCCGGCACGATATGGTTACCGCAGGTAAAATGCCATGTGGTAAATGTGTGCTTATCGCTGACAATTGGGACAAAAGTATGTGCCGCGCTGACGCACCACAATACGCTCAATCGCCTCACCGCATACAAAACAATTTTCATCCATGCGATGAGCTACCATAAAACCATCCTGAGCTTTACCTTTAGCCCCATCCGGATGAAAATAATTTGAAACGCTGGCCCCACCGCTTTCAATAGCCTTGCTCAACACATGCCTTATTGAGCCGTGTAATCGTTCGATTTCCGGCATAGACAGACTACCACCCTGCCTAAGCGGATGAATACCAGCATCATATAAGGCTTCATCGGCATACATGTTGCCTATCCCCGCAATCAAAGACTGCTCCACCAGTAATACCTTTACAGGAATTCCCTTGCTTTGCATTACAGCTTCCAGATGCCTTACAGTGAACGCATCGGACATCGGCTCCGGCCCCAGCTTTAACAATGGGGAATCATCCCCCAAAACCAGCTGAAATTTGCCAAATTTACGTGGGTCGATGAAAAACATCTTCAGCCCGCCATCCAAATGCACCACAGCACGGGTATGCTTGGTAGGCAAAGTCCCATCTTCGCCTACCAAAAATGAGCCCGTCATGCGCAGATGCACCAATAACACGTCTGCGCCATCCAATCGCAGAATCAAATACTTTCCACGCCTGTCCAGCTTCTCAATCACCCTCCCCGCAACACGCCTGTTAAATTCATCCATAGAGGGTGATAGCAGCGTCCTTGCCCATAAAAACTGCACCGACTGTATGCGGCGCCCGACAAGCAGCGGCGTGAGTTGTTTTTTGATAGTTTCAACTTCCGGCAACTCAGGCATAATTCCTAAACTCCTATTGCATCAGGCCCCACGTGTGCCCCACTTTTATATCCACCTGAACAGGAACATCCAATTTGATGGCATCCTGCATCAAATGCATCACAATATCCCGCATGATTGGCAATTCCTCCTGCGGCACCTCAAAAATCAACTCATCGTGCACCTGAAGTATTAGCTTACTCAACAAACCGCGCTGCGCCATTTCCTTATCCAAATGCAGCATGGCTACCTTGATGATATCAGCCGATGTACCCTGCACCGGCATATTGATGGCCATACGCTCAGCAGCTTCGCGTATCATGCGATTATGCGAGTTAATTTCCGGAATATAACGCCGCCTTCCCAATATGGTTTGCACGTAACCTAACCGACGCACCTGCTCTTTGGTTTTATCCATATAAGCCCGCACGCCCGGAAATCTGTCAAAGTAAGATGCTATGAATTTCTCCGCTTCGCTACGGGAAAATTCCGTGGACTGTTCCAGCCCATAACCACTCATGCCGTAAATCACGCCGAAGTTAACCGTTTTGGCCAAGCGGCGCATATCCCGTGTAACATGCATTTGCTCAACATTGAACAAATGTGCCGCCGTAGCACTGTGCACGTCCTCTCCGCGTTCAAATGTATCAAGCAAAGCCGCATCCTGCGACAGGTGTGCCAGTGAGCGCAGGTCAATTTGGGAATAATCGCCTGAAAGCAGCACATAGCCGGGTGGTGCAATAAAAGCCTGCCGAATTTCACGCCCAAACTCGCCCCTCACCGGAATGTTCTGCAAATTCGGGTCAGAAGAAGACAACCGCCCTGTTGTCGTACGCGTCTGGTTAAAACTGGTATGCACGCGTCCGGTCCTGTTATTAACCAATCTCGGCAATGCATCAATATACGTAGCCTTAAGCTTATTCAGTTGGCGATATTCCAATATGTAGTCCGCTATTTCGGAATCTTGGCGCAGCAGTTCCAGAACAGATGAGTCCGTCGACCATGCCCCGTGTTTTTTCTGCCCTGTGGGCAGGCGCAGTTTCTCAAACAACACCTCTCCCAACTGTTTGGGAGAGTTTATGTTAAATTCGCATTTTGCCAAGGCGTAAATTTCGCGCTCAAGTGACACAAGCCGTTCTCCCAAACGAGAAGACATCCCCGTAAGCAGGTTAGCATCCAATAGTACGCCACAACACTGCATCTCAACCAATAGCGGCACCAAAGGCAGTTCAACGTCAATAAAAAGCGCCAACAGTTGCTCTTTTTCCAGTTCATCAGCTAAAGGCTGCCGCAAGCGCCCTATTGCATCAGCGCACGAACAGATAAAATGTGCCACCTGTTCCACCATTAGATTGCATACCGGCACACGCTTGGAACCTGTCCCAACGGCTAAGGGTTGTATTTCCATGTTCAGTCGACTCAACGCCAAAGCGGACAATTCCAATGCCTGTTCGCCAAGCAAATGCGCCGCAATCATAGTATCAAATGCAACACCAGCGAGCGGAATACCAGCCTGCGCCAGCATAGTCATGGCAAAGTTGGCATTATGAACGCAGACAGCACCTGGCACGCATAAAAATTCAGATAAAACCCGCCTGACCTCTTCCAGCGACAGTTGCGCTCCGGCATCCAGTCCTGCATGCGTCAGCGGTATGTAATACGCCTCACCCGCAACCGGTGAAAAAGCCATCCCCACCAGTTGGGACGACACAGAATGCAACCCTTCGGAGACTATTTCAAGAGCAAACCTTTTCACGCTGCGCAAACGTGCTGCCAGCGCCAAAAGGGCATCAGATGTTTTGATTGTGTCGTATTTCTTCTTCTCTTCAACAACAGAATAATCTGCCGTAGCAGTTTCAGCCTCAGAAAGCTGTGGAGGTTGATGTGGCGTAGCATCAAACAAATCGCTCCCAGGCAAGCGATCCAGCAGCTTAAAAAACTCCAATTCACGAAAAAGTGCTGCAGCTTTTTCACGGTCAAAATGCGCCGCTTTGGACTTTTCCAAATCCAGCGTCACCGGAGAATGCACCTCTATTGTAGCCAAAACCTTGCAGCGACGGGCTGACTCCTCACCATGGCGCAGCAACTCCTGTATGCGCAGCGGCGACAGATCGTCTATATGCTGATAAATCTCCTCCACACTGCCGTATTGTTGAATAAGTCTAACAGCAGTTTTCTCGCCAATGCCTTTTACGCCGGGTATGTTATCCGACGGGTCCCCTTTGAGTGCCTTCAGGTCGGCAATATGTCTTGGCGGTACGCCATATTTTTGCTCCACCCCGACCGCATCCATCAACACAGCTTCCCCCATCGTGCGCGGATACAGTACACGTACATGTGGCCCAACCAATTGCATGGCATCGGCATCTCCGGTGAGAATAATCGTTTCCAGCCCTTGCTCTGCCGCCTGATGCGCCAGTGTGCCAAGCATGTCATCAGCCTCAAACCCATCCATCTCAAACAGCGGGATTTTGAGATCCAGCACCAGCTGCCGCACACGCGACAGCTGCCCTATCAATTCATCCGGTGTTGCCTGACGATTGGACTTGTAATCTTCAAACATATTATGGCGGAAAGTAGGTCCTTTCTTATCAAAAGCCACCGCATAATGTGTCGGACGCTGCTCGGATATCACCTTAAGCAGCATGGAGGAAAAGCCAAAGACAGCATTCACCAGTTCGCCCGTGCGGCGCACTGAAAGCGGCGGCAGAGCATGAAATGCACGATGCACCACATTATTGCCGTCAACCAATAACAAACGGGGAGCCTTTCTCTCATTCACGGGCTAATTATAGCAGAGCCGCAGGGCAACCATGAGAACTGCGTCTATACAAAATTTTGCACACCCATATTTCATTTCATGCTATACTATCGCCATTATTTGGCAGAGGGAAGCTATGCATACGAAAGATTTTCTTTCAATCGCAGATCTGTCCGGCACTGATTTGCAGCTGTTGTTAGCCGAGGCCGTAGATTTAAAAGCCGGCGGATGGAACAGTGCACTCAGCGGAAAGACTCTGGCATTGCTTTTTGAAAAGCCGTCGCTGCGCACCCGTGTCAGCTTTGAAATGGCCATGCGGGCGCTTGGCGGGGAGGTTTTATATCTCTCTCCCGCCGAGGTGGGTTTGGGCAAGCGCGAATCTGTAGCAGATGTGGCGCGCGTACTGTCGCGCTATGCGGATATCCTTGCCGTGCGCACTTTCAGCCAGCAAACACTGGAGGAGTTGGGCAACTATGCCGATATTCCCGTCATTAACGCCCTATCCGACGAGGAGCACCCCTGTCAGATACTGGCAGACCTGCTCACCATATTTGAGCATAAGGGGACGCTAAAAGGTCTAACCTTGGCTTTTATCGGCGACGGCAACAATGTGGCCGCCAGTTTGGCTCTTGGCTGCGGGCTTGCCGGCATTAATTTCAAAATTGCCTCGCCTGCAGGATATGAATTGAACGGCACTATAGTAGAGCGCGCCATGATTATGGCGGAAACCAGCGGTGCCGAAATCAGATGCGACCACGACCCATATCTTACGGCACAGGGTGCCGATATAGTATATACAGACACATGGACAAGCATGGGGCAGGAGGCCGAAAACACGACCCGCCTGAAAGATTTTGCCATGTACTGTGTGGACAGCGCCCTCATGGCAGTAGCTGACAGGGATGCCATCTTCATGCACTGCCTGCCTGCGCATCGCGGGCAAGAGGTTTCCGATGAGGTTATTGAGAGCCACGCTTCAGTTGTTTTTGATCAGGCCGAAAACCGTATGCACGCGCAAAAAGCCGTGCTGGTAAACGTCATGGGCGGAGCCGGTATACTGCCAGGCTATCGTTAACAAAGAGTCACAAAGTAAACATTAAATCAAACGACTATGTCCGCGATTAAAAATCAAACGCCAAATGAACCTGCTGTTGAAAGCGGCACTCAGGCAGTGCGCCCGCTTGTGGCCATCGTGGGAAGGCAAAATGTGGGCAAGTCTACGCTGCTTAATCGCCTGGCAGGGCGGCGCATCGCCATCGTAGAAGACCTTCCAGGCACCACACGAGACCGCCTGAGCGCCAATGTCAACTGGCTAGGGCATGATTTCACGCTTATTGATACCGGAGGGGTTGAGATCAAGGGAAGTTCTATTTTCAGCGATGATATTAACCGCCAGGTAGACACCGCCATAAGCGAGGCTGCCATCATTCTCTTTTTGGTAGATGCCAAAGACGGCATACTACCATCCGACCAGGACGTCGCCGCAGGGCTACGCCCTGTTAAAGAACGCGTCATTCTCGTAGCCAATAAAGCTGATAACGAAAAAACCGATATTATCTCCGCCGAGTTACACCGCTTTGGCTTGGGAGAACCCATCACTATTAGCGCTTATCACGGGCGCGGTATTAACGACCTCCTAGATGCCGTTTTAAAGCGTCTCCCTCAAGCACCATCCAATGTGGCGGTATCATCTGATAACAACCTTAAAATAGCCATCGTAGGACGTCCCAATGTAGGCAAATCCATGATGCTCAACCATCTTTTAGGACAGGAACGCGTCATCGTCAGCGAAATACCCGGCACCACACGTGATGCCATTGATACAGTTTTTGACTTTGAAGAGCAAAGTATTATACTAATCGACACCGCTGGCATAAAGAGGCGTGGACACCAGGGTGAAGGTGTAGACAAGTACAGTGTTATTCGCTCGCTGGATGCCATTGACCGCTCTGATGTGGCGTTGTTGGTACTTGATGCCGAGGAGTTGGTCACGGCGCAGGACTTGCACGTTGCCGGTTATCTTCAACAAGCTTATAAAGGCATCGTTATCGTAATTAATAAATGGGATTTGGCAAAGAATTTGAATAAGAGTGAAGTCACCAGTTGCGTACGGGCAAATTTTAAGTTCATGAAATACGCTCCTGTGTTGTACACATCCGCCAAGGATGGCAGTGGCATTTCCGACGTCATACCTCAGGCTCTGGACGTCTACCGCGAACGGCTTAAGCGTATTGGTACAGGTGAACTCAACAGCACAGTGCAACAGGTGCTCGCCAAACACACGCCGCCGCATAAAGGCAGCCGCATTCTCAAGTTCCTTTATGTCACGCAGGCAGAGGTCAATCCTCCCACATTCGTATTCTTCGTCAACGACGTCACCCTGATGCATTTCTCCTATCAGCGCTACCTTGAAAATCAACTGCGCAATAATTTCGGGTTCAACGGAACGCCGCTGCGTCTCATCTTCAAAACCAGAGGTAAATAAAAATGGCTGTGCTAAGGCTGCTTCTGGTTATGATTGCCGGTTATCTGCTCGGCTCTATTCCGTTTGGATTAATAGTAAGCAAACTACGCGCCAAGGTAGATATACGCAACTTCGGCAGCGGCCGTACAGGCGGCACAAACGTGTTGCGCACGTTAGGACGTAAGGCTTTCGTCATTGTGGCCGTAGGCGACATACTCAAAGCCGCAACAGCGGTATTGATAGCCAGATGGCTTATGAGCGAACAATTTTTTACAATCGGACATATGCTTATTGGGCCTCCGGCAGCACACGCCATTGCCGGAATCTGTGCCATCATGGGGCATATATTCCCAATATTCGCCCGATTTAGAGGAGGACGCGGCGTAGCCACCTTCATCGGTGGGCTCGCTGCTATCTGCCCGGTAGCGGCACTCTTCGGCGGTGAAGTTCTGCTCCTCGGTGCCAGCATTTCCGGGTTTGCATCGCTTGGTAGCATGATCAGCGTAGTATGCGCCTATCTCATCATGATTCCACTTGTTATTATTTATGGAGTGCCTTCCGAGTATCTGATATACGTGCTCTTCGGTGCTGTGATTATTCTCATTGCGCACCTCGACAACATCAGGCGTTTACTAAGCGGCAAAGAACGCAAATTAAACCAAAAAACAGCACCGGACTCCAGCGTTAATTAAAGGTAATCATTTTCTGTATCAAGAGATAAAGATGGCCAAAACATGCGTCATCGGTACCACGAGTTGGGGCACAACCATTGCCATCATGCTTGCGCGGCATGGCATGGAGGTGTCTTTGTGGGCACGCACTGAAGACGAGGCTGCACACCTGCGTGGCAAAGGTCCGGACAAGCACATTGTTGGCAACGCTGTATTCCCGTCATCACTTAGCGTCACCTCATCCGTTGAGGAAGCTGTTTCCTCATCCGATATTGTTGTGATGGCAGTACCGTCGCAGACCATGCGACAGAATATCAAGCTGGTCAAGCCATACCTCAATGCCCACAAACTAATCGTAAGCGCCGCAAAAGGGCTGGAAATGGGCACCAACAAGCGCATGTCTCAGGTGATTGCCGATGAAATTGCACAAACATACCACAAGAATATCTGCGTCCTGTCAGGACCTAATCTATTCCGCGAAATATTGGATGGATTGCCCGCAGCCGCCGTAGTCGCAGCCCAGAGCGAGACCACTGTCATCAAGGCACAGAAAATTTTCAGCGGACCCAATCTGGCCGTCTATATCAATCACGACACCATCGGCGTTGAGTTGGGCGGCACTCTTAAAAATATTATTGCCTTAGGTGCCGGGATGATTGACGGGCTGGGATACGGCGATAATGCCAAGGCAGCATTTATCACGCGAGGACTTACCGAGATGACCGCATTTAGCGTGGCACTGGGGGCAAGTCCGCTGACCATGTCAGGGCTTGCTGGCATGGGAGACCTTGTTGCCACCTGCTCATCCAATCTGAGCCGCAACCATTACGTAGGCACAGAGTTAACCAAAGGCAAAAAACTTGATGAGATACTGGCATCAATGACAGGTATGGCTGAGGGAGTTACCACTACCGCAGTCGTATGGACACAGGCGCAAAAACTCATGTTGGAAATGCCTATTACTGAGAAAATTTATCTCATCCTGTATGAAAATGCTTCAATACGCGACGTCATTCCTGAAATACTCGGCACCACCTGCCGCCACGAACTGACAGGTCGCCGCTGGAAACTCTTCAGACGCAAGCCGCGCTAGCTTTTCTTTCTCTTTCATATCTGAAATTACATGTATTTTTCTTGCGCGCTGACTATCCTATCTTGGCTATTGACATACCGAGTAAATATTGCGGTATCAGGGGAAATATGATAGAATGATTACATGGAGAATGAATTAAAAACTAATGCGAAATATCTCAGTCCGGAGGAGCAATTCCAGATCCGTAAAAGTATTATCAGGCTTCACAAACAAGGCAGGAAAACCCGGGAGATAAAGGTCGTCCTCGATGTAAGCGAAAGACATGTTGAGTCAATAGTAAAGAAATACAAAGCGGAAGGCTTTTCCGGTATCAGCCTCAAGAAGCGTGGACGGAAGGCGGGAGCACAGCGTTCTTTGTCAGCATGCCAGGAACGGATGATAAGAAACACCGTATTGGATAAAAAACCTGAACAACTGAAACTTCGTGGTTGTATGTGGACACGTAAGAATATAGCTGAGTTTATTGAGCGCACCTGTGGCATTGATATACCGCTTTCCACCCTGGGATATTATCTGGAGCGATGGGGATTTTCTGTACAGCGTCCCACCAGGAGAGCCTATAAACAGAACCCCGAACAGGTAAACAGGTGGCTGAATGAAATATATCCGTCTGTAGCAGCTAAGGCAAAGAGCGAAAAGGCTGATATTTATTGGGGAGATGAAACCGGCGTACAGAATACGTCAGATTACCTGCGTGGATATGCTCCAGTCGGTCAAACACCTGTAGTGCAGGTGGAAGCCAAGAAGTTCAAAGCAAACCTGTTATCAGCTATATCCAATAGAGGGAAGGTAAGATTTGTCATTTATGAGAAGCTGTTGCAGGATACCCTCATTGACTTCATGCGACGCTTGGTACGCGATACAAAACGCAAAGTGTTTTTGATATTGGATAATCTGCGGATACATCATGCCAAGAAGGTTCATCTATGGCTTGAAAAACACAAAGACGAGATAGAGGTATTCTTTCTGCCGGCATATTCGCCTGAGTACAATCCCGATGAATACCTTAACAGTGATTTGAAACGTGAGGTCGGCACTCGCCCCATGCCACGTTCACAGCAAGACATCGTGAGCAACATACGTTCCCATATGAGGTTGTTGCAGTTAAACCCTGAAAAAGTAAAATCTTTCTTCAAAGCCCCGTCAGTTTGCTATGCCTGTTAAACCGCAATATTTAATCGGGGGAGGGATAGATGAAGCGCAAAGCACAGAAAGACAAATTGGGCAACATATATGCCATTCCATTGCCAAATAGAAAGTTCGCTTTTGGTAGAAGTATGGCTGATGCGGATATTGCGATATATAAACATATCGGGGATACAATTGAGGACATCCCAAAAGAAGAAAAATATCAATTTATTGTCGGTGTTTATAAAGATGTTTTAACAAGTGGCGATTGGCCACTTGTTGAAAACAGACCTTTTAAGAACGAAGATGAGTCGTGGCCCCCACCAACATTTATTTGGGATCAGTCCACAGGCAAATATAATCAATATTACAAAGGGCAAATCACTCCATCAACAAAGGCGGCATGTAAAGGACTGGAAAGGTGTGCAGTTTGGGATGCGCATCATATCATTGACAGAATTATGGGTGACGATACATGGCATAAAAAAGCGACTGCTGAATGGGCTTATATTCAACGCCATGGGCAATTAGCTTTTGATGAGTTCACAAAAAATTCATAACGAGTTATGGTGCTTATCACTAAATCAGAAATCAGCAAGCAATGCAAGTGTATATACACACTTGCTCAAAACATAGAGTTTGCGACTCCGCAAACTCTATGTTTCTACTTGTTGGAGCTTCGCCCCAAACCCGCGGCATTGAGAGCAAATTTGAGCATGAATATGATGTGCAGTTTTTGCTGTTTTGGTCTGTTGCTCACCCTACATTTTCACAATTTCAGCAAGCTGTATGAGCAATTCTGAAAGTGGTTCCCACAGTGCTTTATAATCCTGTTTCAATGCTTCAATTTCCTGCTGCTCCACTTGCCCTGTCTTATTAGCATTTACTGCAATCTGGTTCATGTTATTTGAGCATCGCTTTTGCAGCGAAATAAGCTCTCTTATCGGAGATAAATCAACATGCAGCACATATCCTGTGAGCACTATTTTTCTAATAAATGCGCTCATATTTATTGAGCCGATTTCAGCCATACGTTCTTGAATTCGGTCATGCTCAGCCTGCGATACCATCAGAAGAATCGGTACATTTCTAAATCGTCTTGGTTTACTCGATTTTCTCCTTGGCGCGATTACTTCATCTGTTGTTATGTTCGTAGTATTGGTTCCTGTCATAAAATGCCTCCTGTATAGATTGTCGGAAATGAAAAGACACCGCCTAGAAAAATTGACGGTGCCTTTGTTGTGTAGAGCGGCTCCTCTGCTATTTAGCTTTGTTGTACATTGTCAACCATTGCTTACGTCTGTCGTTACAAATATATGTTTTTAGAATAGCCCCTTTACTTTTCCTGTTTCTACGTCTATATCAATACGACGAAATGCTGGATTGGACGATGTGCCTGGCATGAGTTTGATATCTCCTGCCACTGGTACGACAAACCCGGCACCAGCGTAGGTGAGTATATCACGAATAGGCAGTACCCAGCCTTTTGGTCGACATTTGAGCGATGGATCGTGCGATAGCGACAAATGTGTTTTGACCATGCAGGTATACATTTCGCTTGCAAGCGGGTCATTCTCAAGTTTATTGGCTTTTTCGTGTGCTTCATCTGTATAGCTTACCCCATCGGCTCCGTACACTTCTTTGGCGATGGTTTCAATGCGCTTACGTAATGGCAGTTTGTCTGAGTACAGAAATCTGAAAGGACGATCTTCTTTGCATGCATCTACTACCGCCTCAGCCAGCTCGACAGCACCTTCTCCACCTTTTAGCCAGTGTTGTGAAACAGCTATGTGTGCTCCGGCGCTTTCTGCAGCGCGGCGGATGACGTTAATCTCATCTTGGCTGTCTGTGTGGAAGTGGTTGATGCATACAACCGGCTTAATGCCACTCTTTTTGACTGTTTCTAGGTGCGCCAGCAGGTTTTCAGCGCCTTTTTCCACCAGTGCCGGATTTGGTGTTGTGTATGCCTCATCAAGTGCTTTGCCGGGCGTTACTGTTGGTCCGCCACCATGCATTTTGAGTGCACGCACGGTGGCGACTATCACTGCGCAATTGGGCGTTAGCCCTGAAAGATGTGTTTTGATATCCAAAAACTTCTCAAAACCTATGTCTGCGCCGAATCCGCTCTCTGTAATATGGTAGTCGGAGAGCTTAAGTGCGACCCTGTCGGCTACGATGGAAGACTGTCCGACGGCGATATTGGCGAAAGGTCCGGCATGTACCATCACTGGGCGTCCTGCAATGGTTTGCATTAGGTTGGGGTTGGCTGCGCGCATTATCCATGCGGTCATGGCACCATCAACTTCCAAGTCTTTGGTTGTGATGGGGTTTCCCCGCTTGTCATAGGCCACAATAATTTTACCCATGCGTTCGCGTATATCTTTCAGGTCCTTGAAAATAGCCAGGATGGCCATTATTTCTGAGCTTACCGAGATGTTGAAACCAGAGCGCATCATGAAGCCGTCCATCTTGCCGCCTAGTCCAATGACGGTATCGCGTAGCGCCTGAGCACAAAAATCCATAACCCATTTTATTTGCACGTTGTGTGGGTCGATGTCGAGCCGCTTTAAATTGCGTTTAGCTAGAAATTCATCCGTGTTGATGGACTCATGCTGCAATCTTGAGGTAAGTGCAACCATGGCGAGATTGTGGGCATTGGTAACATTATTGATATCACCCGTAAGCCCCAGAGAAAATGGAGTTAGAGGGACGCATTGTGCCAGTCCGCCGCCGGCTGCGCTTCCCTTGATATTGAATGTCGGTCCGCTGGATGGCTGACGTATGGCACCAGATGAATTCTTGCCGATGACGCTTAGCCCGTCAACCAGTCCCATGGTTGTTGTGCTTTTGCCTTCTCCAAGAGGTGTCGGGGTGATAGCAGTTACAACAATATATTTACCGTTTGGACGTTTTTCCAGGCGTTTGAGCAGCATAGAAAAATCGATTTTGCCTATGTAGTGCTCATAAGGCATTAGTTCGTCTTGGAGGACGCCCCATTTTTGAGCCAGTTCCGTAATGCGCATCATGTATGGCTCGGCAGCTTCGGCAATTTGCCAGTCAGCCATTTTTGTTGGGTCAAATGCGCCGGAATCATATTTTACCATGCGAGTTTCCTATCATTTAATAATTACTGTTTCTAATTATGCCATGCTGGAGGGGGCACTTGGCAAGTAGCATCTGGCTAATCTTCACCATTTTTCACATTTTTGGTTGCTGCTATTTACAATGTGGGGTATAATTAGCTTTTAGAAAATTTCTTGATTAGGTAAATTGTGCTTAGAACTCATAATTCCCAAGAATTAAATGCCAGTTTAGTAGGTCGCGAAGTGGTTGTTGCCGGATGGGTAGATCGCCGACGGGACCACGGCGGGCTGATTTTTATTGATGTTCGTGATCGTTCCGGGTTGGTGCAGGTGGTATTCAACCCTGAGAAATCTGCGGATTGTCATAAGCAAGCTGAGGATTTACGTAGTGAGTTTGTGGTACAGGTTACAGGTGTGGTTTCACCTCGTCCCGATGGCACGCTGAATTCCAAGTTGGCTACAGGAGAAATCGAAATCATCGCTGATAGCGTCAGCATACTTAATACTTCAGAAACTCCTCCATTTTATATCAATGAGGACGTTGACATAGATGAAAACCTACGCCTAAAGTATCTCTATCTGAATATGCGCCGACCGCGCGTGCGCGACACTATTTTATTGCGCCATCAGGTAATGCGCTTTATGCGTAACTATTTTGACGGATTGTCATTTGTTGAGGTGGAAACACCTATTTTGGGCAAAAGTACACCTGAGGGGGCGCGTGATTATTTGGTGCCGTCGCGCGTGCATCCCGGTAAGTTTTACGCATTACCGCAGTCGCCGCAGCAGATGAAGCAGCTTCTTATGGTTGGCGGTCTGGAGCGCTATTACCAGATTGCCAAATGTTTTCGTGACGAGGATACCCGAGCTGATCGTCAGCCTGAGTTTACGCAGCTTGATGTGGAGATGAGCTTCATTGAAGAAGACGACATAATGTCTATCGCTGAGGATATGTTCATTAGCTTGGTGCGTCAATTGCGCCCTGAAAAGCGTATGAATATACCATTCCAGCGCATCACTTATTCCGAGGCTATGGAGCGCTATGGCACGGATAAGCCGGACCTGCGTTTTGACATGCGCATTGGAGATGTATCTCAGATTGTGGCTGAAAGTGAGTTTGGCGTTTTCAAAAATACACTTGCCTCAGGCGGTAAGGTAAAGGCTATCGCTTTGCCCGGCTGCGCTGCTTATTCGCGTCAGGAATTGGCTCATCTTACTGAGCTTGCACAGAGTTATGGAGCAAAAGGGTTGCTGAGTTTGGCTTTGGGTGAATGCGCTTCTTTAGAGGCTCTGACTTTGGAGTGCGTTAAATCTGTAGCGTCCAAATATCTTACGCTGGAACAGGTTAGGCAAATCGCTGTCTGTGCCGGTGCCAAGCCGGGGGACCTAATTGTGTTTGTGGCCGACACTGACAGTGTGGTTACCAATTCTCTTGGCAGGCTTCGCCAGGAAATGGGGCTAAGGCTCAAATTGGCTGACCCTGGGCAGTTTACTTTTGCGTGGGTGGAGGACTTTCCTCTGCTTGAGTGGAATAAGGATTTTAACCGCTGGCAGGCGACACATCATCCGTTTACTGCGCCGCTTGATGCGGATATTCCGCTGTTGGATAGTGCGCCATCCAAAGTCGGCTCTCGTGCCTATGACATAGTGCTCAATGGACATGAGGTGGGCGGTGGTTCAATTCGAATTCACCATGCATGGCTCCAGCGCAAGATTTTCCATGTGATGGGTTATAACGATGCCGATATAGATGAGCGTTTTGGTCATTTACTGCAAGCTTTTTCGTATGGCGCTCCTCCACATGGCGGGATTGCTGTTGGGCTGGATCGCTTGGTTATGTTGCTTTCTGGCACGGATAATATTCGTGACGTTATCCCTTTTCCCAAGAATCAAAATGCGATGGATATGCTCTTTGGTGCTCCCGCGTTTGCGACTGCGGAGCAACTGGAAGATGTGCATATACAATTGCTTGAAGAATAAACAGCAGGAGTGAAAATTTAATATGAAACTACTAGAGCACAAGAACGAGAATCATCAAGAAATCTTCAAGATGGAGCTGGAGGCAAAAGAGCTTGAGGAAATGCTGGAGGATTCCTACAAACAGTTGGTGAAAAAAATAGCCATAGATGGTTTTCGTAAGGGCAAGACACCGCGTGACGTATTGGAACGGCATGTAGGCAGCGAGGCTCTTTTTGACCACGCGATGAAAGAGTATTTACCAGAGATGATTGATGAAACAATGGTGGAGAATAAAATACAAGCCTACTCCACTCCATCGGTAAGTATCTCCAGTCGTGATCCTGTTATATTTGAGACAATTGTGCCGTTGCATCCGGATATTACACTGGGCGACTATAACTCCATAAAAATGAAACCCAATCCAGTGGAAATTACTGGCAATGAGATTGAGGAAATGTTGAAACAGGCACAGCGCCAAGAAGCCAATCTTGCAACTACCGATGCGCCTGCAGAGATGGGGGACATTCTATTTATTGATATTGAGAGCGATATTGATGGTACTCCATTTATAGTTGCCAAAGGGGATATGTTTCAGCTCAAACCGGCTTTTCATTTTCCTGCCCCTGGTTTTTCAGAAGAATTGGTAGGCGTAACGCCTGGTGATGAAAAAGAATTTGCGCTTAAATTGCCGGATGCTTTCGCTGATAAGACAATTG
>WRHS01000026.1 GCA_009783135.1 Dehalococcoidia bacterium | reverse complement strand
ACAACAGAGTTAGCCTCATTTCTGCAAACACTGGATGCTCCGCCATCGGCAACATCACGTGTGCTCAAGGCTGTCTATCGAGATTGCGTTAATTCTCTGGATGATGCCATGGAACTTTCTGCTGCGCTTAGGTCCAAGTTGGCGCAAGAGGCTGTTATTGATGTGCCGCAACAGCTGGATGAGCGCATTTCAGTAGATGGGATGACGCGCAAAATCCTCTTTAAGCTTGCGGACGGGCACACAATTGAGGCGGCTTTGATGCTTTCGCATACCAGTGCCGGTCGCAAACATTGTACCGTTTGCGTTTCATCTCAGGTTGGTTGTGCTATAGGTTGCCCTTTCTGCGCTACGGGCATGCAGGGTTTTGTGCGTAACCTTAGCACCTGCGAAATTATGGGGCAGGTGTTGTTCTTCGCACGCCGCCTGCATTCAGCGCAGGAGGCATGTAAGCTGACCAATGTAGTATTCATGGGCATGGGTGAGCCTCTGTCGAATTACGATAATGTCTGCCGTGCGGTATCTATCCTTAGCGCCTCACATGGGCTTGGCCTTAGTGCTCACAAAATCATGTTATCCAGTGCCGGACTGGTCCCGCAGATAAGGCGTATATCCCGTGATAATTTACCATTGGAGCTGGCAGTGTCACTACATGCTGCAAGCGATGAGTTGCGTAGCCGTTTGGTTCCGCTCAACCGCAAATATCCCATTGCGGAACTGCTTAAGGCTTGCCGCGAGTATGCTGACACTACAGGGCGGCTTGTTTATTTTGAGTATGCAATGTTCTCAGGAATAAATGATTCTACTGTGCATGCCGATGCGCTGTTGAAACTGCTGCAGGGATTTCCCTGTGCCGTGAATTTGATTTTGGGCAACACGACCGATTCGCTGGATTATAAGCCGTCGTCACGTGAGCAGGCGCTGGTATTTCAGAAGCGCTTAATAGCCGGAGGTGTGCGCGTTATGCTGCGTGTGTCGCGCGGTGCAGATATTGATGCAGGCTGCGGGCAGCTTAGAAGCCGCTATCTTAAATCTTAGGCGACTTTCATATGGCAAATTCAATGCGTTTGCATATCACAAAGGGTATTGCGGCACCTGTTTCAATGGTGTAATATATCCCGTATGACCGAAAGCCTCTATGATAGTTATCATCGCCAGATTGACTACATGCGCATATCTGTCACAGACCGCTGTAATCTGCGCTGTATTTACTGTAACGCTTCCACAAGGCAGCATCTTTCGCATGATGATATCCTGCGATACGAGGAAATTTCCCGTGTTGTGCGTATCGCGGCCAAGCTGGGCGTGCATAGCATACGCCTTACGGGTGGTGAGCCGACTGTTCGCCCGCGTGTGGCTGAGTTGGTTAGTATGCTGCGTGGAATTGCCGGCATAAAAGATATCTCCATGACTACAAACGCCGTGAATTTGACAGAAATGGCACAGCCGTTAAAACGGGCAGGACTGGATCGCGTTAACATCTCATTGGATACTTTCCGTCCTGAGCGTTTTGCTGCCATGTGCGGCGTCGGGAGGCTGGATGACGTGCTGCTTGGTATTGAGGCAGCACGCAAAGCCGGGTTAAATCCGGTTAAAACCAATACTGTTGTGCTGCGGGGAATAAACGATGACGAGGTGGTTGACTTTGCCCGCAAGAGTGTAACTGACGCATGGAACGTGCGTTTTATCGAAGAGATGCCGCTTGTGGATAATCCCAATGGATATAAGCTGGTTTCCGTCAGGGAGATTAAGGAGATAATTGAGCGCGAGATGGGCCCAATGCAGCCATATGACTGTCCGTCAGGCGGTCATGGTCCGGCTAGGTATTATCATCTTGGCGGCGGTGGCGGCACAATCGGTCTTATTGGTCCGGTGACGGATTGTTTTTGTGATACGTGTAACCGCTTCCGCCTTACCGCCGATGGTAAGTTGCGCCCGTGTTTGTTGCGTGAGGATGAAGTGGATTTGAAGTCTGCCTTGCGTGCTGAGGCATCTGATGAGGAAATTGAAGCCCTTATGCTTCGGGCGGTTGCGATGAAACAGGAAAAACATCAGCTGGACGAGCATATTGTGCCACACGGGCGTAATATGCGCCAGATTGGTGGATAGGGAATGCATACAATGCAGAAAGAGGTGTCTTATGCTTGATCTGACCCATGTAAACGAGGCCGGTGAGGCACGGATGGTTGATGTCGGTGCCAAGGATGATACCGAACGCGAGGCTGTGGCCAGCGGCGGCGTACGCATGAGGGCGCAGACTCAGTCTGCAATCCGTCAAATGGGTATAAAGAAGGGCGACGTGCTTGCAGTGGCGCGTGTGGCAGGGATTATGGCGGCCAAGAAAACCCCGGAACTTATCCCTTTGTGTCATACGCTTCTTATCACCGAGGTTGCCATAGATTTTGATTTTGTAGGTGATGACTTTATTAAGGTTACCTCCAAAGCAAAGTGTACCGGCAAGACCGGGGTGGAGATGGAGGCGCTCACTGCTGTTTCTGTTGCCTGTCTAACTATTTATGATATGTGCAAGGCCATTGACCGCGGCATGGTTATTGAGAGCATACAACTGGAAAAAAAGAGCGGCGGTAAAAGCGGCACTTTTATTAGACAAAAGGGGGAAAGCTAATGGCTCGAATTGCGGCTGTTTGTATCAGTGAACAAAAAGGAACAAAAAAACACGACGTTCGTGAAGGAGTTTTGAAAGAGGATTACGGGCTGGTCGGAGACTCTCATGCCAAGGATGGCAACCACCGCCAGCTTAGTCTGCTTTCCATGACCAGTGTTGAGAAGATGCGTAAGATGGGTGTGGATGTCGGTCCGGGTGATTTTGCAGAAAATCTGACTGTTGAGGGCGAGGAACTTGTGCTGTACGAGTTGCCCATCGGACAGCGCCTTTGCGTCGGCAAGGATATTGTTTTAGAGGTAACGCAAATAGGCAAAACATGCCATGACCGCTGTGAAATATTTAAGCAGGTGGGAACCTGTGTCATGCCTGTTGAGGGCATATTCACCCGCGTTATCAAAGGCGGCACTGTGAAAGCAGGGGATAGTGTCAGCCTGTGTGATACATCTACTGCCTCGTGCTGTAATTGCCGGCCTAAGCCCTAGGATTAAACTGCCGTGCAACTGGCGCGGCTAATGCGTGATTTTGTGGTTGCCCAAGCAGCTGTGAGCACCTGTTTTACCTTGTCCCGTCGCGGTTGATACACTTGTCTGGATGCAGGGTGTGCTTATCTGGAGGCTTCCCTCACCATGTGACCTATTTCAGGCAGAATTATTTTTTCAAGAGCTAGGCTGACTGCTTTAAGCGAGCCTGGCAGGCATATTATGATTTTACCCAACGCTACCCCGGCACAGGCACGGCTTAGTATGCTGCCGGTATTGATTTCCTGAAATGTGAGATAGCGAAACAACTCACCGAACCCGTCAAGTTTTTTCTCAAGCAACGGCATCACGGTTTCAATCGTCAGATCCATTTTTGATGCACCTGTTCCGCCGCTGGTTATGATAACCTGAGTTTCGGCCGAGTGCAGCAACTCTCCAAGTTTATTGCGTATGGCAAGGGCGTCATTCTTAAGCATGCTGAAATCGGATACTTGGTGTCCTGCTGCGCTTAGCCTTTCAGTTAACAGCTTGCCGGACTCATCCGTTTTTTCGGTACGCGAGTCAGATATGATGACAACGGCGCAGGTGACACTTTGCAGCGCAAGATGTTTGTGGTCTTCGTATCCCATATTTTTGCTCCTGTGGAAAATATCACTAACATTATAAGCATCATTTGGCACGTGTGCAATTGAATTTTGTGATGCTGTTGGGGTATCATTCCGGATATATGTGATAGGATGCAATGATATGTTCAAAAAGATGCTGGTACCGCTGGATGTTTCCGAACTTTCGGAAGTTACTTTCAAATACGTCAGAGAATTGGCCGGGCGTTTTAGCGCATTGGAAGTTGTTCTGCTGCATGTTTGCAGCGATAAGTCTACGGCAGGATTGCATGGTGCCTATGTTGAGAACGCCGCCAACAAAATACGCGAAGACGCGCGCAAAATGCAGGGTGGCACTGACGTGAATGTTCGCGGTGAATTGCTCAAAGGCAACCCCACGGATGAGATTTTACGCTACGCCACAGGCAATGATGTAGACCTTATACTCATGGCGACACACGGGCGTTCCGGTATCAGCCGTTGGGCTATGGGCAGTGTGGCATACAAAATCCTGCGGCTGTCGGATATACCTGTGTTACTTGTGCGCGCCGGCATTGAGAATGCCATTATTCTTGACCAGCTTCCCGAGCGGCGCCTGCTGATTGCGCTGGATGGCACGCGTTCGGCAGAGTCGATTTTGACGCATGTTGAGGCATTGGCGGCGCAGTGGGGCAAAGATGCCGTGCAGATTATTTTGCTCCGCGTTTGTGAGCCGGCTGAGGTTTCGTCGGATTATCCGTCGGATAAGGCCGAAAGCTGGGAGATGCGTGTTGAGCAGGAGAATCTCAAGATTAAGCTTGAGGCAGGCTCTTATTTGGCTGGTATTGAGAAACGCTTCAAAGAGGCTGGTTTTAAGGTGTGCAGTGAGCTTCCTTTTGGCAGACCGGCACAGGAAATTTTGCGGGCATCGCTGGACAACAGAGCCAATCTCATTGCTATGGTACTTCACGGACGTTCAGGCATTAGCCGCTGGGCTTATGGTAATACGGCAGAAGAGGTTATGCTTGGTGCCCGTATACCCATAATGCTGGTTCGCCCGTAATACTGGTTAAGACGTCATAAAATAAGAGCGGCCCGTGCAGTTCGTGCACGGGCCGCTCTTTGAGTATTGTTGGTATTAGACCTGAGAGTCAACTCTCTTGCGGAATGGAATAAGGCGGGACCATTCCTTGTTTTCCCATATGACAAGAATCTGGCTTGCATTAAATATTGAACTGTATGTACCGGTGATGCAGCCGATGATTAACACCAGCGTGAAATAGCGGATGGTTGCCCCACCAAGGATGAAGAGAGCCAGCAGCACGAAAATCAAGGTGATAGGTGTAATGATTGAGCGCGTCAGTGTTTGCAGTATGCTGGCGTTTACGACATTTTCAAACTTACCGCTGCTGCGCAGCATGTTCTCGCGGATACGGTCGAACACCACGATGGTGTCATGTACGCTGTAGCCTACCACTGTTAACATGCCTGTGATGAAAAGGGCATCAATTTCAACGCCGGCAGCCCATCCTAGTATTGAGAAAATACCGGTTACCACAAGCACGTTGTGTACAAGAGCGATGATGGCACAAATGCCCCAACGGAATGGCTTGGGCATTCTGCGGAAAGCAAAGGTGATATAAAGCATGATACCGACTGATGCACTAATGACGGCAATAATGGCGTTGCGTACTGTTTCCGCCGCAACAGTCTGTGATACGGTTGCGAATTCTTTTTGGTCGGTAACTGTGTCAAGGCTTCCATCCAGAGCACTTATCAACAGGCTGTTCTGCTCGTTGTTTATTTGCTCCATGCGTACTATGAAATCATTGTCGCTGGTGTGCTGGATTACAGTGTTGCTGTAGCCCATATCAGCCAGCGCAGTGCGCAGCTGTGTTTCATTTACCTCGGTGCTGAACGCGAGGGTCATGGTAGTGCCGCTGCGGAACTCAATCCCCGGCTTCAGCCCGGCTACAGCCAGCGAAATAATGCACGGGATGACAATAATCGTTGAAAAGAGTAAGAACCAAAATCTCTTGCCTACAAAATCAAACATTTTTCTTGACCTCATGAATGGATAAGCCTTTTATGAAACCTTCGCCGATGAGAATATCGATGAAAGTACGCGTGATAAGCACGGCACTGAACATACTTACTAAAACACCGATAAACAGTGTCAGGGCAAAGCCCCTAACCATGTAAGCGCCGAAGGCATTGCCGAACCAATAAAGGATAGCGCATGTGATGAACGTGGAAATGTTACTGTCGCGAATGGAAGGCCATGCGCGGCGGAAAGCTTCGCTTATGGCACTGTGCAGGCTGCGACCCGAGCGCAACTCCTCCTTGAGCCGCTCAAAAATGAGCACATTGGCATCGACGGCCATTCCTATCGAAATGACGAAACCGGCGATGCTGGGCATGGTAATGGTGACCGGCAGGAGTTTATAGATGGCAAGCACAATAACGCTGTAAATAAGCAGCGCGAAAGCGGCGATTGCGCCGGGAATGCCGTAGTAGAAAATCATGAACGCGACTATTATACCTACGCCGATGGCACCGGCGACGAGGCTCTTGTTGAGCGAGTCGGCACCAAGCGTGGCATCTACCTTTGTCTGTTGTACAATGGTCAAAGGCACGTCAAGAGAGCCGGAGTTAAGCTTGATTGCAAGATTGGTACATTCCGGTGCTGTCATGCCTGAAATAGTACCTGTAGATGAAATTGTGGCTTGTACAGTGGCCTCCGAAATCTTTTCGCCGTCCAAAAATATGGCGATGGATTTGCCAAGATTGCGGTTTGAGCCGGTGATTTCCTCGAAAAGTTTGGCACCTTCGTCATTCCATTCAAAAACAACGACAGGTTTATTTGTGTTTGGGTCAAGACCGACACGTGCGCTTTTGAGGTATTTGCCGGTGAGTTCGGTTGTGCCGTCGTTGCCTACTGCTACGAACCACTGCTTACCTGCAGCATCAGTGCGGATGGAGGACCCCATCCCGTCTGTTTCACAGATTTCAAGTATAGCGACGCTGCCGAGAATGCCGATGGCCTCTTCTGTATCCTTGACGCCCGGAAGTTCCACCAATATTCTGTCATCGGCATATTTTTGAATGATGGGTTCGGTGCTGTAGGTGTTGGCACGGCGCGAGATTTTGTCCAGCAGTGATGCCATTACCTCATCGTTTGACAAAGAGTCGTCTTTCTTGGATAAGTCGGCTTCATATACAAGACGCGTCCCGCCTTTGATATCCAAGCCAAACTGAAATCCTGTTTTCCCAAGTCTGGTGCTATCGGTGGGCAGAATGACCCACAGCGACAACCCCATCAATGCCAAAATAAGTATGAGGAATAAGTTGTTCCTTTTCATTACATTTCAACCTTCGGCTTTACACAAATTGGCTAATTATAGTGCTAAAGCTAAAAAAAGTATAGGCAGATATGCGTAGCCTTGTTTTGACCTGTACTCATTCTTAAGTTTAGAATAAAATGGTGCAATCGCGCAAGGTTGTATTTATGGCGGTGTAAAAGTATGAAAATTGACCAATTGCTTAAAGAAAGAGGAAGTAGTCTTTCCTTTGAGTTTTTTTCACCAAAGGACGAACGTGGTGAGGAAACTCTGTTTTCGACTATCCAAATGCTGGTGCATTATAGTCCGTCTTTTGTTTCTGTGACATACGGCGCCGGCGGTGGTACGTCCAAGAATACCACGTATGTGGTTGAGCGTATCATTCAAGAAACCTCACTTAATACCATGCCGCATATAACATGCATAAATCAAAGCCGTGAAAGCCTTGAGGCTATACTCTATGGTTATAAGGCGCTGGGTGTGGATAATATCATGGCTTTGCGGGGCGACCCGCCGCTGGACCAAGACGGGCATCCAATTATGCCCAAATCGCGCTATTACGCCCGCGACCTTGTGCGTTTGATACGCCCGCTTGGAGGTTATTCCATCGGCGTGGCAGTTTATCCCGAAGGACATATGGATACGCCGAATTTGGAGGAGGATATTCTACTGACCAAAGAAAAAATAGATGCAGGGGCCGACTTTGGTATAACACAGATGTTTTTTGACAACAATTTCTTTTATGCTTTTATGGAGCGCGCCAGGCGTGTTGGTGTCAATATCCCGATAATTGCGGCTATTATGCCCATTGGTGATATTGCGCGTATGCGCGCTTTCTGCCAGCGTTGCGGCGCGTCACTTCCGGACGCTTACGTTAAGCGTTTTGGCGACAACGCCTCCAAGGCGGATGCGCTAGAGATTGGAATTGAGTTGGCTTGTAAACAGGTGGAGGACCTTATGCATAACGGCATCCGCAACTTTCACTTTTATACGCTCAACCGCGGAGAGGCTGTCGCGCGCATCATAGAAAACCTAGGGTTGCAAAAGCTGGGAATCACACAATAGTGCGTTTGGACACAAAACAAAAACAGGCAGAACATCACCCCTGCCTGTTTCATTTTTGCTGCAACAGATGTCGTTAGGACATTTAGTTGTTGTACTGGGTGATTAAATGTCTACTTATTGTGACGATAGTGGATGTTCCATTTCAAACATAACTGATCCACATAGCTTCTTAACTCCGGAGAAGCCTTGTATAGGTCTGCCAAGAAGCCGTGCATTAGCTCGCCGCCGCTCATTCCGGCTGTTGGCTCATCTGGACCAGGCAGGTTAACGAAAACGATTTCACTCATTACTTTTTGATAATCAATAGCACCACCCACGTGTCAAATCCTCCTAAAGCTTATTTTGCAGCCATTGTAGCAAACCGCTGAAAATTTTGCACATTCTTGCGTTTCAGATGATGTTATCGTAAAATTTAGGCGCTATCTGCTGGCGGGTGTAACTCAGCGGTAGAGTGCTTGCTTCCCAAGCAAGACGTCGCGGGTTCGAATCCCGTCACCCGCTCCACAAAGCTGAAAGTAGCTTGCAGGCTATTAAAATAGAATTTTGTGGCAAGAAGGCAGCTGCCAAAGTATTATATTAACAACGTCCAATAGCGCATAACATAGGCGCTGTTTTAGAGGTAAAATGATTATTGACTTTCATGCACATGTTTTTCCTGATGATTTGGCTCCAAGAGCGGTTGAGGCACTCTCCTCATGCATTGATAATCTCTACCCGCCTGTGAGCGATGGCACGCTTTCGGGCTTGCTGCATAATATGGATAAATGGGGTATAGATATTTCTGTAACGCAGCCTGTGATAACCAAGCAGTCGCAGTTTAGAAAGGCTAATGAATGGGCTGCTGCTACATGCTCCGACAGAATTGTAGCTTTTGGAGGGGTTTTCCCGCATACGGATGATTACAAGCGGGATATTGATTTTGTTGTCGGTTTGGGCTTGAAAGGACTTAAATTCCATGCGGAGTATCAGGACTTTCTAGTGGATGACCCACATATGCTCAAAATATACGATTATGCCCTGAGTAAAGGTTTAATACTACTGCATCATGCGGGATTCGATCCGGCTTTTCCGCCCCCGTTTCGCAGTTCACCGCAGCGCTTTGCCAAAATGGCGCAGACTATGCAAGGCGGGACAATTGTGTTGGCTCATATGGGAGGGCATGACCAATGGGATGACGTGGAAAAATATTTGGCTGGAAGTGCGGTGTATCTGGATACGTCGATGGGATTTGCCTATTTCCCGCATGAGCAGTTTTTGCGCATTGTGCAAAAGCATGGTGCGGATAAAATCTTATTCGCGTCTGACGCCCCTTGGAGCAATGCAAAGAGTGAGATTGAACAGTTAATGGCGCAGCCTCTTTCTGACAGTGAAAAAGCTGCCATACTTGGCGGCAATGCCAAACGCATACTGAACATGTGATATGAAGCATGCCTGAAAACAGCGTTTTGGCTGCAAAGAGTATGCACAATATTTAGGCAATTTTGCACGTAATTCAACATACCAAACGTAACAACTCGCGACATTTTCATATGCCATTGGTATAATATAATTGGGGTAGGCTAGAGACGGGGATAATCCCCATTCTAAGCCTAAAATTTCGATAATAATTAAATCTTAAACAAAGGAGAGAATACTATGGGTTTGCTGAAAGCGGGAACTGGTGCAATAGGTGGCGTACTGGCTGACCAATGGAAGGAGTTTTTCTATTGTGAAGCCATTGATGTCAATGTTCTAGCTGTTAAAGGGCGTAAACGCGAAGACAAGCGCTCTTCCAATACCAAAGGTACGGATAACATTATCTCAAGCGGGTCCATCGTGGCTGTGGCTGACGGACAGGCTATGGCGATTGTTGATCAGGGTAAAATTGTGGAATTCTGTGCCGAGCCTGGAGAGTTTAAATATGATGCATCGTCTGAGGCGAGCATATTTAACGGCAAGCTTGGCTCAAGCATAAAACAAACATTTGTTAATATCGGCAAGCGTTTCACCTTTGGCGGACAGCCGGGTAAGGACCAGCGCATTTACTACTTCAATCTCAAGGAGATTGTAGGCAACAAGTATGGAACTCCCAATCCGGTGCCTTTCCGTGTCGTGGATAATAATATCGGACTGGATGTGGACATTGCCATACGCTGCAACGGCGAATACTCATATAAGCTGACCGATCCCATATTGTTTTATACCAATGTATGTGGCAATGTGGAGTTGGCCTATCGCAGGGACAGCATAGATAGTATGCTAAAATCCGAGCTTTTGACAGCATTGCAGCCGGCTTTCGCCAAGATTAGTTCCATGGGGATACGCTACAGCGCCCTTCCGGGACATACGACTGAGTTGGCAGAGGCTTTGAACGAGGTTTTGTCAAAGAAGTGGACCGAGCTCAGAGGTCTTTCCATCGCCTCTTTCGGTGTTAACAGTGTAACAGCTTCACCGGAGGACGAGAATATGATAAAAGACCTGCAGCGCACGGCTGTTATGCGCAACGCAGGCATGGCCGGTGCCACACTTGTTACGGCGCAGGCAGATGCCATGAAAGCGGCGGCCGGGAATGAGGGTGGTGCGTTCATGGGTTTCCTTGGCATGAATGCGGCGATGAATGCCGGCTCGAATGCAGGAAGCTTCTTCAATATGGATGCCCAGCAAAAAGAGCAGGCAGCACAACAGCAGGCTCAGCAACAAGTTCAGCAGGCTGCGGCTGGCGTTTGGAAATGTGAGTGCGGGGCCTCTGCCAGCGGAAAATTCTGCAATGAGTGCGGCAAGTCCAAACCGGCATCGGATACGTGGACTTGTGTGTGTGGAGCCGAGGTCAAGGGCAAGTTCTGCAATGAGTGCGGCAAACCGAAACCCGCAAGCGACGAATGGACTTGTGAGTGCGGCGTGGCGAACAAAGGCGGCAAGTTCTGCGGCGGCTGTGGAAAACCAAAAAGTACAATGTAAAAATTATTTTTGTACGGCATGGCAAAGAAAAGCTTGTGAATGATTACATATAAGAATAAGAAGGAGTAATAATGGCTGATGTATTAGCGTATAAGTGCCCCAACTGTGGTGCACCGATTAACTTTGATTCAACGTCGCAGATGATGAAATGCAGTTCCTGCGGCACCGAGATGGATACGGCGGCTTTTCAGGCTTATGACGCTGCTTTAAGGCAGGCAGAAGCGCCGCAGGATGAGGTCGTGTGGAAAGATGGCGACATAAGTTTGTGGAAGGACGACTCAATAAGCGCTCTGATGTGCAAGTCCTGCGGCGGCGAAATTGTTGTCGAAAAAACGACTGTGGCTACAGAGTGCCCGTACTGCGGCAATGCGGCGGTCGCCCCAAAGCAGGTTTCCGATATGTTGCGGCCTGACTTTGTCATACCGTTTAAGCTGGACAAAAACGCGGCCAAGGCGGCGCTTAAGAAATTCTACAACGGCAAACCGTTATTGCCCAAATACTTCAAAGACGACGAGCGCATAAACAAGATTATTGGTGTGTATGTGCCGTTTTGGCTGTATGACTGTGATACGGCAAACAATGCGGTGTACAGCGCTACCAAGACAAGTTCATGGACTGCCGGCAAAACGCATTACACCAAGACGGATTACTATATGGTAAAGCGTTCGGGGAGTATGCGCTTTGAAAAAATCCCGGCCGACGGCTTGGAAAAGATGGATGATGCCGTGATGGATGCCATTGAGCCGTTTGATTATAAGGACCTTACGGACTTCTCCATGGCGTACCTGTCGGGATATTTGGCCGATAAATATGACGTCACGGCTGAGGCGAATCAACCAAGGATTGACAAACGTGTGCGCAGAAGTGTTGAAACAGCGTTGCGCGCCACAGTTCAAGGGTATAGTTCTGTCAGTACGAAAGCGCTGAACGTGCGCATGCACAACGGACAGGTGCACTATGCCCTCTTTCCGGTGTGGATACTCAATACGCACTGGGGAGATGAACTTTATTCGTTTGTGATGAACGGACAAACTGGCAAGCTGGTCGGAGACCTGCCGATTGATAAAAAGAAAGCGGGAATTATTGGTGGTATCGTACTGGTTGCTGTAATGGCCATACTGGTTGCAGTCGGCTTTGCAGCGTCGCTTTCGTCTGGCGTAATGAGCGCTATTGTTGTTGTGGCTGCTATCGGCTCATTAGTTACGGCGCTGACATTTATAAAAGTGTTTTCCAAGAAGAAGCATAGCAAGAAAATGAGGGAGCAGGTGAGCAAATGAAGAGAAGAATAGGGCTTGGGCTGACAACGTGTGTTATGACAGCGGTGCTTTTCCTCATGACCGGTGCGGCTGTATCTGCCGCGGACGGCACGGAAGAGGCGGCTGGTGCCGGCATGATCATCCTTGCAGGGTTACTTGCCGGGCTGCTTGTTGCTCTGATTGTGATAAGAAGCATGGCAGGTAAAATGAATACCGTAAGTAAGCAGGATAGTGCCAAGGGCTACGGGCAAAAGCTTATGCTAACCGAGAAAAGCGATGCTTTCCTTTATAGCAGGACGACTAGCCGTCGCGTGAATAATTAAGGCACTTGTGCAACAGGCATTCGGCGATTATTGTGTTAGATTGAAAAACAGACCGGGAATTAAATAAGACAACACGACCATAATTATGCCGGCGCAGAGGATTCCTAGCGCAATTACAGGGAATGATTTTCTGATTGGAAGATTAAGAGTGGCTGCAATCAGCGAGCCTGTCCATGCGCCGGTTCCCGGAAGCGGTATGGCGACAAATAAGAACAATCCGACCAGCTGATATTTTCTGACTGTGTCGGATTTGGCGATGGCGCGGTTTTCAAGCTTTGTTACAATGGCACCGATGCGCTTAAAACGTTTCAAATAGGCGAAGATCCGGCGGATAAACAGCAGGGTGAATGGCACAGGTAAGATGTTTCCTGCAAAACAGATTGCAAACGCAAGCGCTACAGGTACGCCCCTTATGGCGGCATAAGGCAGCCCGCCCCTGAGCTCAAAAACCGGCAGCATGGAAATAATAAATGCGATAAGCGCGTCTATAAAGAGTTTCATCGGGGTAATTATAACCGCAAAAATAGGCAAGCGCTAGCGTTACAGTGACTGCGCTTTATCTGCAATATGCCAAGCGGGCTACCTTTCCGTTTTACTTAAACCATTTGTAATTTCTCTTTAAGTGCCTCTTGTAAAACACTTGAAAAGCTTAACCCTGCGTTTTCTGCTTTGCGTTTTAGATTACGCGGCAAACTAACATTTGTACGCACGGCTGTAGTATCTAAGTCTTTTCTATAAGCGTCAAAATCTATATCAACATATACTGCAATTTCCCCTTGATTTGTTTTCGGTAAAGAATTAGATGGAACAGGTATAGAACGCCCCATATCTTGTTCAAAAGTTGCCCATGCGCTTATAGCATCTCTGGCCATATATAACGCTTCGGCTATATCTTTTCCTTGCGTGTCTATGCCTAAGTCCGGTACAGACACCATATATCCTACCTCACAAGGGCTTAAAACAATCGGGTACGCTTTCATATGATACTCCTACTTATGACTACTTTAACCCTCTGCGTTTGATAATCTTCTTTGCTAGACACTCGCCAATTTCAGTGTGGTGAGTAATCGGTTCGGACACTTTGCCATTTGTGTATATAGTGTGTCCTCCACAATCACGAGCTTTCCACCACCCATTGTCCAATAACAGTTTTATTAAATCTTTACGCTTCAAGGTAACTCGTATTATACGCAAACTTTGCGCAAGCGTCAACAAGTTTTGGTTGTATCAGTTGCTATCTCTTCCTGCCAATAATTATACCCGCTATAATAGCCAATATATCAACCATACAACCCCCGATATCGACAATTAGATAGTGTGGACAAGAGTTCATACTAATACTTTCAACCATAGTGCAATACAACGGATTTGTACAGCGGTGATAAATGAGTCTGTGTTTTTAGCATAACTGTTGTATAAATTACAATCGTTGTTGTTTCTCTCCCAAGAAGTATTTCGGCTTCAAGGCTTTAAGCACCGAAACCCAATCCGCCGAAAACGGCAACTCCGATAATCCCAAAATAAATACTGCCAGAAATCCTAGATAAACACCCAAAGGGTTATCCTCTAAAGGAACGGTAAAATACCGGAATAAACAGGCAGGAAAGGCGTTTGCGGCACAAACGAACAATCACAACCTAGAGAAAGGAGTTACGAGAACTCAATCACAGCAACTATATCAAAAACAGAAATGGAGCGCAATCACATGTTAGCCACAGCACCAAACACTCCCGAACCCCAAGTCAGACCTCTGCAACTGTCAAAAAGGATTGGCTCCACAACCTACAAAATGAGAGTCCATTTCAGCAGGACAAGCAAGGAAAACATCAACGACAAACTAAAGAACGTGTTGACCATCGCTCATATGCAAGGCAGGGAATTGAGCAGTTGCCATCGGTTCATTTGGGAGTTTCAGCCTCTCAAATGGAGCAGCGTGGTATTCGCACCGACAAAGGAAATCTTAACAGAGCAATTCAAGTTACCAATCTGAAATTGCAGCAGTTGAAAACACGCCTTGTTAAACTGCAACAATGGTTAAAAGAGGAAATGGCAAAGGCTGTATTGCCTACACTGGCTGATATAAGCGGATTGGATAAAAAGCTGGAGGCTATGATTGATAAGCAACTGGACATCAGCGGCAAATTGAAATCTGTTGATAATCGGCTTGAAGTTCTCAGTGAGCATACAAGGCAAGTTGGAATCTTCCTGAAATACAAACCTGTTTATGAGCGATACAAGCAAGAAAACCACCCAACTCATAATGCAGAAATCAGGGCTTATGAAGCAGCGAGTAGTTACCTCAAGGCAGCTTTGAATGGCAAACAAACTTTGCCAACAAAAGCATGGAAAGCGGAGTATTCAAGACTAACTGCTGAACGAAGTGAACTCAGCCAACAATACGTTTCGCTTAAAGATGAGGTTCGAGAAGTTGAGCAGGCTAGAAAGAGCGTTTACGAATTACTGCAAGGTGAGGCGAGAGAACAGAGTGTGCAGACGACACAGGGTTTGAGGCGATAAATCTAAGAAGGATGCAAAACAGGGAACTTCCGGGATTGGAAGTTCCCTGTTTTGAGCAAGTGTGTAGTCACTTCCGCACACTACGCGAGTTATTATAATGCAAAGCGACATAGCCTGATAGGCGCTACTTAAAAGTGTTTACTATTGGTTCAGTGAATTCCCAACTGATAAACTTGAAATTATAATCGTCGTACCACTCCTCTGGGTGCAGTACGACTAAACTTGCTCCTGAACCTTCTCTCAAAAAAGCTTCAGGAGGCCAATATTCGTCTGGTGGTATTGTTAATTCACCCATATAGTACTTAGATTGCCCAACATTGCAGACAATATTTTTTGTGTCGTTGAAAACTTTTAAAATTACCAGGTTGCCTTCTTGCCCGCTAGCTAAATGAGATTTCCATTTACGATACTTGCTACTACTTCCACCCCAACCAAATCCATCAAATTCACATATCACAGTATCCTCCACAACAAATCTTTCGCCAAGTATTTCGTATTCAATCCTGAACGGAAACTCCCCATATGTGATTTCCGGTCGTGGTGGATTTGGTGCTGTGCAGCTACCTATGGCTATTGGTACCCACCAAAAAACAGGTATTAGAATTAAACAGGCAAGCACTGCACACATGGATATTACGATAATGAGTTTTGTGTTCATGGCACTTACTACAACCTCCATGCATTTTTGAATGCGTCCATGTCATGGTTTGCAAATGGATTTACAATCTTTATTGTCGTGAACGTCACCATCGGTAAGTTGATAAAGCCAACCCTAACAGTTGTAATCGTCGGCACCTGTAGAGTAAAGTAAAATTGTGTTTCTATAGGATTTACTCTTCCAACTACTGGTTTGCCAAAAATAGCACTCAAATACTCGCCTTGCACGATGTGATGTGTCATTGTTCGCCTTCCAGCTAACAGGCTCAACCTATAGTTGTTCAGTTTTCCTGATAGGCCATATGCTCCAAAGTTTGTTGGTGCAGGGTTAAACGTAATGCAATTTTTATCTGTGG
>WRHS01000025.1 GCA_009783135.1 Dehalococcoidia bacterium | reverse complement strand
ATGTGGGTCATGGTTTCCAGCGATAAATTCTATACGCCCATTAAGTCTGTTTTTCCAATAAGTAACTCTTTTACTATCAATAAAATCGCCTAAAACATACACTTTGTCGCGCATAGATACTTTTCTATTCCAGTTATCTCGCAATATTTTATTCATTAGCCACGTACGCTTAAATGGGCTTTTATGCGCTTCTCGTCTATTATCAAAATGGGTATCGGCAATAAAGAATGTTTGGGGTGGGCGGTGCTTCCAGCGGCGTTTTCTTTCAGTCGTGGCTAGCGTGTAAACAACGGTTATAATGCAGATAATGAGAATGACAATGGTAAATATCCAAGGTGCGCTCATCTTATATTCTCCCTAGTAAAATAAATTTCCTCAACCATATGGTAGATTAACGCTTTTTCAAGCAAATCTCCTGTTACGCCACAGAATATGGGTACATTGCGCATAGTAGAATATTCACTGTAGATGGTTGCCCGAATACGCCATATAGCTTTGTACCATATTATACACCAAAGTGTTCATGCTAGCACCGTTGCAGATTTTACTCCTGCGTACAATAAACTTCCCCGACCTCACGGTCGGGGTATTCACTGCTTCAGAACAACTTTAAGCTGTTCTGGCCAGAGTCGGCAGTAGCTCATAAGAGGCATATATCACGAATCAAGGTAAAGCCGACTCTGGCGCGACTACCTCCCCGACTTGACGATCGGGGGTATCATTGTCGGAATGAAAGCGATTATATGTTCCTTGAGCACCTGTTCGGGCATAGTGATACCTAACTGGTGCATGTATTTAACAAATTCGTCCAGATGCCCGCGATATGCCTTTTATGTTTTGGTGCTGTAATTGGCGGCAGCCCCATAATTGTAAAATGTTTCAATTCTACCCGCCAATGTCGGATTGCCTAAAATTTGATGTATCGGGGTAGTTATGTGGTCACTAGTTAGCTTTGGCTGTGCCTGAGCAAACCGCGTAGTTATGTGGTCACTAAACAACTCATTTTTAGCCCATCAAGCCGTTTTGTGCGTAAAATCGGGGTGAGAGGATTTGAACCTCCGACCACCTGAACCCCATTCAGGTGCGCTACCAAGCTGCGCTACACCCCGGCATTGGCTAATATACTAGCATAATAGCATTTGCAGGTAAACATGGCGAGAGCGTCATGATACATGAAATGCCAAAACCCACAGGAAAATTTACTTTTGCATATTGGACGCTACATGCGTATTTGTGATAAATTAGCATGCAGGTAATTGCGAAAAAGCATATTGCAGGCATGGGATGATTTATGGCAATAAAACCGATTCTCCAAATTGACAATCCAATTTTAAGGCGAAAAACCAATCGTGTTAACAAGATTGACAAAACAGTTTTGCGATTGGTAGATGACCTGATAGACACGCTTGAAACAGCTGATGGTGCAGGGTTGGCTGCTCCTCAAATTGGAGTATCTCTGCGCGTGGCGGTATTGTGGCTACCGGATGAGGAGCCGTTGGTTATTATTAACCCTGAGATTATCAAGCGCATTGGTACGCGCGATGTGGATGAGGGTTGCTTGAGCCTGCCGGGGTATCAGGGCAGAATAAAGCGTGCGAACTCTGTTTCTGTAAAGTGCTTAGACATTGAAGGCAATCCTATGAAAATA
The DNA here is from genome assembly GCA_009783135.1 of Dehalococcoidia bacterium. Classification (GTDB taxonomy): domain Bacteria; phylum Chloroflexota; class Dehalococcoidia; order Dehalococcoidales; family UBA1222; genus WRNG01. The sequence goes on along the minus strand of WRHS01000025.1, from coordinate 14,720 downwards.
CGGGCTAATGATTTGCTGGCTCAGGCGCTTGAGCATGAAATAGACCATCTGGATGGTATTTTGTATATAGACCGCATGGATGACCCAAGAAAGCTTAGTAAGGTTGAGCCAGATGAAAAGAAGACATCCAAGGCATCCAATAGCAGGGGAATTTCAATAGGTGCAACTAATAAGGATACTTCAAATCCTGCAATGAATGGAGAGGCGCATGCCGAATAAACAATCTCAGATAATGATTCAAAGCGACTTTGATGGTACGCTTACTGTTGGCGACGTAAGTTTCCAGATACTTGATGAGTTTACCGGCACATCTTGGCGCACGCTTCTTGATGACTACATGCAGGGTAAGATGTCAGTAAACCGCTTTAATTCGGCTGTCTTTTCGCGTGTTAAGACTGACAGGGAAATATTGGATCGCTTTGTACGTGAGAATGCAGTTATTCGTCCCGGTTTTATTGAATTGTTAGACGTGTGCCGCGAGCGCAATTTTCGCTTCTTCATCGTTAGCAATGGTATGACGTTTTACATTGATAACATTCTGAAAATGATGGGCGTGCAAAATATTGAATTTGCTGCCGCTCATGCTATATTCCGCCCTGAAGGTGTGGAATCGTGGTATGAAGGCCCTGACGGACAAAAGGTTGAAGAGGGCTTTAAAGAGTCTTATACTGGGCGTTTTATACAAGAGGGCTATCGCGTGGTGTATTTAGGTAATGGTGAGTCGGATTTTGCGCCGGCGAGTATGTGCAGTCATATTTTCTCAATTGATAATCTTACAAAATGCTGCCAAAGAGCTGGCGTGGCTCATACGCCTTTTATCGATTTGCATGACATAGCGCGTGGCCTGAAGTTGCTTAGCTAGAGCCGTGGACCAAAGAGTCGGCTGCCCAGCCTTACAATGTTTGCGCCTTCCTCAATGGCTATTTTGTATGAATCGCTCATGCCCATGGACAGGTGTCGCATTTCAACTCCTGCGATGCTCTGCTGCTTAATCTCATTGAAAAGGTTACGAGTTGTGGCAAAATATGGGCGCAAGGCATCGCCTATGCAGTTTTGCGGCCCCATTGTCATAAGCCCATCAACTCGTATATGGCGCAATGTGGAGATGTCTCTTATGAGTTTTGCTGCATCCTCAGGCAACACACCTCCTTTTTGCATCTCGCGTCCTGAGTTTATTTCAATGAGTACCTGCATGATTTTTGCTATGGCCGCACTCTCTTTATCAATTTCTTGTGCCAGTGCCACAGAATCAACAGTCTCTATCATGTCAAACAGCCGTACGGCCTTGCGAACCTTGTTTTTTTGCAGGCTCCCGATAAAATGCCATCGGGCGGCGTATTTGACGCTATTACGTGCGGCGTCAGCTTCCTGAATGTAGTTTTCCCCGATGATGTTGATGCCGGCGTTGATGGCTTGGCTGATTTCCTCAGCCGTGCGCGTTTTTGCCGCTGCTACCAACTCGACTCCATGCGGCAACTCAGATAGCACCGCGCGAACATTTTCCGAGATGCTTTTTTCTGTGCTCATGATTATTTCTCAGCCTAATTCCTGATAACGAATAATTTCTGATGTGTGTTATTATTATAGCCTATGCTACAATACCGATTCAGGGTATTCACACGGGGGAGTGTCGGAACTGGCAGACGAGCAAGACTTAGGATCTTGTGCCGCAAGGCGTCGGGGTTCAAATCCCCGCTTCCCCAGAATTATAATTTCAACGGCAATAGTATCTGTCTTATGCCTGTGGCATAAGAAGAGTGCATTGACTTAGAGGGATATCCGTCCGTTCTTTCTCGGCTTTGCGCACCAGCATTGTGAATGTATCTCCATCAATGGTAGAACTTACCAGCGTGTGGCCTCGCATGCGCACGAAACGTTCCATGTTACGTTTGTTTAAGAGGTCCCCGACAACCTCCAAAATCTCAAGTGGTTTGATGTCCGGCAATTTGTCTTTAATCATGATATTGGGTTCCGGACACACCTTGCCTCTGGTATCCAGCGTGGCTGCAGCTAAAATATCATTCATGGCGCACCTCATATGCAATGGTTTGTGAATATAATTTCATTATCAAAAATTCAGCTTTGGTTTCCAATTTTTTGCCGCCGCGGCATTAAACTGACAAAAAGACTGTTTTTTGTGCTTAGAACATATACTGTATTCTACTCCTTATTTCACCATTTCACAAAGGTATTGAACAACTTTTCCTCCGTCTTTTTACATGTTTTCAATGTACTCCAGGACGGTCAGCCGCTCGTACTTATCCCCGATCTGAATTTTGTGTTGTTTTGGCACGTGGTATTTTATCACTCGCCATCGAGGGCTGTTCTTTTTCCACACAATCCCGATTGTATAGGGTGATTTGCTCCCGCAGGAATTCGGAAATAGTCTTTCCCTCTGCTCTCAGATTCTGCCGGAACAACTCGCTCTCAGCCCGTGGCAATTTGAACGCTATAAAGCCGTTGAGCTCGCGGTTGCGGGCTGTTTCTGCCTTGTAGTCCCTATCCATTTGCACCTCCAATCTTGTAACGCAACGATGCCATACCAGCAAGTTCCTTGGAGAAGTAGCTGCCGCATATGCTTATAACCTTGCTGTTATAATCGGACACCACACACTTTGCTTTATTGAAGCAAAAGGTGCTCAATATAGCTATACTGAAATAAACGAAAAATCGGAACAGCCGATTGACACTGCTTTTTAGCATATATATAATTTATGATAATAATAAAACATATTATATTGGCAAACTGTTAAAAGAAAGCTTAAGCAGGAGGTGCCAGCAGGAAGATTAAACTATTGAGGTGTCTAGACATACTGTACTATGGTCAAAGGAGATAGCAAAAATTGAATTTTTTGAACAAAAGTAAGTGGATTATCCTTGGTGGTTTTATTTTCGGCGTGCTGGGTGCGCTGGCTGTAAACTGGGGAAATCCCAACAACATGGGCATTTGTGTTGCCTGTTTCTTCCGTGATATTGCCGGCTCGCTGAAATTGCATTCAGCTACCGCTGTGCAGTATCTGCGCCCCGAAATTTTTGGTTTCATACTGGGTGCTTTCGGTACTTCCATTGCCTTCCGTGAGTGGAAGCCGCGCGGTGGTTCTTCTCCCATAATTCGTTTTATTCTCGCCGTGTGTGTTATGGTCGGCGCGTTGGTTTTCCTTGGCTGCCCTATCCGTTCGCTGCTTCGTCTAGGCGGCGGCGACCTGAGTTCATTGGTGGCTATTGTCGGCTTAATCGTTGGTGTTTTGGTCGGCATTTTCTTCCTGAAGCGCGGTTTTTCTCTGGGGCGCTCTACTAAGGTTCCGGCGATTGCCGGGCTTGTTTTCCCTATTATCGCATTAGTATTATTCGTGTTCCTCATCATCAAATCAGGCGCTTTGACTTTCTCCGAGTCCGGTCCCGGTTCTTTATATGTTAATCCGTGGCTTGGGCTTGGTATTGGCGTTGTTGTTGGTTTCATCGTACAGCGAACACGTTTTTGTTCAATCGGGTGCTGGCGCGATATATTCCTTGTCAAAAATTTCTATCTGTTCAGCGGTGTGGCGGCTTTCCTGATTGGCGTATTAATCGCTAACTATATTGCAGGCAATTTTGGTGCCGACGGTCCCTATCACTGGGGATTCACCAATCAGCCTATTGCCCTGCCTTATGCTGATGCAGATGGCGGCATTATCTGGTCACAATACATCTGGTCTTTCCTCAGCTTCTCATTGGTTGGTCTTGCGGCTACCCTTATGGGCGGTTGCCCGTTACGCAATACTATCCTTGCCGGTGAGGGCGATACTGACGCAGGCATCAGCTTGCTTGGTTACATCGCCGGCGGCGCCATTGCTATGAATTTCTTCATTGCTTCCGGTACCGGCGGCATGGGGAAATATGGTAGCTGGGGCGTGGTTGTGTGTTTGGTAATTTGTTTGGCAATTGGTTTTATCATGCGGGAAAAAGAAGCCGCATAGAAAGTTTGGGGGGATTTACTCTATAATGCTCTGAAATGACACAACATTGTTGGTAAGTCCCCTCAAAATTATTCTCAGGAGTGATAGATTATGGAAGTTGCCAAACCAGATAAGGCGAAATTCGTAGGCGATGGCATTATCATTTTTCATGATGTGTCTGGTGCTATGAAAGGCGATCGCGTGATTCGTGCCGCCGGGTATGAATCCAAGTTGGTAGCCCCGCCGCCCGAGTTGCGTATGGGGTGCGATCTTGCATTGGAGTTCAATCTAGTGGAACAGGTCGGCGTAGAGCGCATTTTTAAGGAAAAGGACGTGCCGTATCAGAATTTCCTGCCAATTACTAAGGGCGCGTCACAATTGTGCGATATTGTTAAGGTGACTGATTTTGGGGAGTGGATCATGGTTAAGTCCGGCAATATGAAACTTTCTTTTGAAAAAGCGACTGGCGTCATTGTGAACATATCGGGCGGAGGATGCCCTGATATACCGTACTTGAATGCTGAGATGGTTGGCAAAACACTGGCTGAGGCTCCTTTCCCCAGTGAGTTGGGTTATACACTGTGTGCGACTATGTTGCAGCGTGCTTATGAAGAAGCTGTCAGCAATTATAACGGAGGAAGACGCCAATGATGCTCTTATGTGGTACTATTCCCGACAAAAACTTGCCGGTTACGTATGGTCAGGTGAGTCAGGATGAGGATTATCTCTATGCCGGCGGACGGCGTTTTTCACGCACTCAAGGTACAGGTGCCATGATTAGTGCCGCCTTTGCAATCACTTCCTACTTCAAACTGGAAGCGCCGCACGTTTTGGTGGCGGGCGATATTGGCGGTGGCGAAGGAACGCGTGGAATATACAAGTATTTAATTGAGCATATTGTAGAATTGTCGCCTGAGTTAATGACGTTGCATTACAGCTTGCCGATTATGGCTTTGCTTCGTAAGCTCTGCGAAGCTGTTAAGGGGTGTCCTAATAGGCCGTTTATGATTGCCGATGCCGGTGCTATGTATGCTGCCAAGGGTGCCGGGCTGTCCTCCGAGTTTGATATTTTTACACCTGATCCGTCAGAAATCGCCTTTCTTGCTGATGCGCAGGCTACTCATCCGGCTTATATTTCGAATTATTTATTCGCAAGCGATGCCGATAAAATTCCCGGGCAGATAACCGATGCTTTTGCCAATAAAAGTGCGGCCAAGCTGTTGCTGGTTAAAGGAAAAACGGACTACGTGGCAGCTGACGGACAGATTCTGAGTACGATTAATGAGCCTGATGTGCCTATGCTGGAGCCTATTGGAGGCACGGGAGATACCATTACAGGTTTGGTTTCGGCGCTTGTATATGCCGGATTGGAACCTAAGGATGCGGCCGTTTATGCTTGCCGAACAAACCGCGTAGCAGGGCAGCTGGCATGTCCTACGCCGGCTACCAAGGTAAAACAAATAATAGATCAGTTTCCTGTAGTCGCCAAGCAGAATTATTGCTCTTGGGCTGGAATCTGTTATACCGATGCAGGCAAATAGGAGGGTTTATATGTTTGAAGTGGATGTTTTAGGACTGGCTTGCCCAATACCGGTTGTGCGTGTGCAAAAGGCTATAGCGGCCCATGCAGGCGAGGTATTATTGGTTAAAGTGGACGGGGCTACTCCAAAAGAGCATGTTACGCGACTTGCTGAGAGCAAGGGCTATAGCGTTAAGGCCGAAGAAAAAAATGGTGAGATTCATTTAGAGTTGACCCCTAAAACCTGAGGAGTATTTTATGGTTATTGAACTTGATTGCCGCAAGCAGGATTGTCCCTGGCCTATAGTCAACACAAAAAAGGCGTTGGAGAAGGCCGAAGGCGAACAATTGGTGACTATAGTTGACAGCATTGTTAGCCGTGATAATGTCAGGCGTTTCGTACAAAGCCAGGGACATACGGTAGAAATTGAGGACAAGGGCAGTGGAGTATATCATATGCATATTACGCCGAATCCGGATGCGGCTAATAAGCCTGCGGCTGCCGGTGCTCCTACTACAGGCGGTGTGGTTGTTTTTATTACAACCGATAAGTTGGGCGAAGGCGATGAGCGTTTGGGAACAATACTGATGAAAGCATTCCTGAACACGTTGCACGATTCCGAGCCTAAGCCTGAGAAAATAATTTTTATCAACAATGGTGTCAAGCTTAGTACAGAAGGCTCTGAAATGCTGGATAGTCTTGAGGCGTTAACAGAAGATGGTGTGCAGATAATTTCCTGCGGGACGTGTCTTAACTATTACGGCATAGTTGATAAGCTGAAGTTTGGCATTGCCGGCAACATGTATGACATAGTTAATGTTTTGCTTGAGGCTGGTAAGATTATAAAGATTTAGTTCTGGTAAGACTTTCTTATATGCCGCCGCCGTTACCGTGGTGGCATATTATTTTATGATAGTTAAGCTTCCGAGCACGTGCCCTATTGGGTCGCGAATTACAAGTTCGGCATGGCAGTCTGCGCTTGTTTGTTCTTTGTTAATCAGCACCATGTGTGCTCCATCAAAATACTTGATTAACCCGGCTGCCGGATATACATTTAGGGACGTTCCTCCAACAATTAGGGTATCCGCTGTGCTAATGGCAGATACTGCGCCTGCGATGGTTTCTTGGTTTAGAGGCTCCTCATACAGCACTACGTCAGGCTTAATGATGCCCCCGCATGGACAACGGGGAATGCCCTCAGAATTTATAACTATTTCCATGGAGAACATTTGTTTGCATGTTACGCATATGTTGCGGTGGACCGAGCCATGCAATTCATAGACTGCGCGAGATCCGGCCATTTGGTGCAACCCGTCAATATTTTGTGTTGCCACTGCAATGAGTTTTCCGGCTTCTTCCATTTGGGATAGCGCATAGTGGGCTGCGTTGGGCTTAACCCCTGGGCATATAAGCTTTGCCTTATAGAATCTATAGAATTCCTCCGTATGCGCAACAAAAAATGAATAGCTTAAGATGGTTTCCGGCGGATAGTCATATGTCTGGCTATAAAGGCCAGCTTGACTGCGAAAATCAGGCAGTCCGCTTTCTGTGGAAACCCCGGCACCGCCGAAAAAGACAATCCTAATGCTTTGGTCAATGATTTCCTGCAGCTTTGGATATGCAATTGTTGACATGGTTTTCCACTCCCTTTCCGTTAATGTATGGAATTATTCATCATTAATATGCTGATGCTTAGGACGGGCTATTGCATGACAGCTTTATCAAATATCTGACAGGGCAGCTTCCTGCAGAGCCTCTGCAAGCGACGGGTGCGGATGTAACGTATGCGACATGTCGCGTGCGGTGGCACCCATTTTTACCGCCAGAGCACATTCGGAAATCAGGCTTGCGGCACCACTTCCTACGAGTTGTGCCCCAAGCAATTTGCCGTTACTCGCCTCTATTACCAGTTTTACGAAACCGCGGCGCTCTCCCTGTATAGTTGCATAGGGATTGGATGCCATAGATGAGCGCAGAATGCGCACAGCAATTCCATTGGCTAAGGCTTCTTTTTCATCAAGCCCCACGCTTGCCACCTCAGGGGTTGTAAAAACGCAGTGTGGTATGGCGGTATAATCAATGCCCTCGTTGCGTCCGATGGCATTGAGGGCGGCTATGCGACCTTGGGCTGTGGCCACATAAGCGAGCATGCTTATCCCTGTCACGTCACCGGCGGCATAGATATGCGGCACGTTGGTTCGCATGTATGCATCAACCTTGATACCTCGCTCGTCACAGATGACGCCGGCGGCGTCAAGACCTAAATGCGCAAACTCAGGTTGCTGCCCGATACATACGCAAAAAGCCTCAGTATCCAGTGACGTTTCAACTCCGGCATTGTTGAAATATACCTTTCCATCTGTGGCTCCGCTTTCTATTTTATGCACTGTGGAGTTTGTGTAAATTTGTATGCCGTCGCGTTTGAGCGCGCGTTCTAGAACCGATGTTATCTCTGCGTCTTCGTAAGGCAGTATGTGAGGTGCAATTTCCACGACGCTTACCTGACTGCCTGCACTGTGCATAATTGTTGCCAGTTCAAGCCCAATGGCGCCACCGCCTATTATAACCAGTCTGGCCGGTATGAACTTCAGTTCCAGCAAATCGTGGGAGTACAGAATGTTTGGGTTGTCGCCACATTGTACGTTTAGTATCTGCGGCGCGGAACCGCTGGCGATGATGATTTTAGCTGCATGCAGCATTGTTATCGCACCATCGGATGTTTGTATTTCTATATCGTATGGGGAATGGAAAGAGGCTTTCCCTGTTAAGTTGTCTATTTTATGCTCTTCCAGTAGTTGTGCCATGCTGGAGTGCAAAATAGAGATGACTTCATCGCATCGCCCCTTTAGTTTTTCAATATCGAGGGTGCTATTGTCACAAACTACGCCGAATCGAGTGCTTGTTTGCATGGAGCGTAGTAAATTGGCTGAATGCAACATGGTTTTGGTGGGGATGCAACCGTGATTTAGGCATGTTCCGCCCAAGACTGCCTTTTCTACCAACACAACGCGTGCTCCTGTCTTGGACGCCTGCACGGCGGCACTATATCCGGCCGGACCTCCGCCAATGACGGCGATATCAGTAATAATCCTGCTCATACGCTACTATTTCAAAATCAGGATGATGTAATCCTTGGATGAAAGCATATCATCAAGTTCGGTTGGCTGATTTGGCTTAATCAGAAGCATCCATCCCTGCTCATATGGGTCATTGTTGACGAGTCCGGGCTTTTCAGATAACTCGTTGTTACTCTCAACAATCGTGCCGCTTATGGGGCTGATAAGGTCTGAGGCAATTTTTGATGACTCAAAAGAGGCGATAGGATCTCCTTTGCTTATAAGCTTACTGCTCCTGGGTAAATCCAAGTATACGATGCGCTTTAGCTGCTCTTGGTAGAAATATGTCATTCCAAGGCGTATGTTGCCATCGGGTTCTTTCTTGCACCAAACATGGTCTGCGCTGTAAAGAAGTTCTTTTGGATGCATACCGTTGCCTCGCTGAATACTGAATTTATGCACTTAGGATAGCATATGTATTGAGGCAATTAAAGCTTTTTATAACAATCTTAAATTCAAGTTAATGCATGGCAGCGTCTCCTGCTTAATTTCAGCTTAATTTTCGAGGTTGCCACAAATATATTGATGTGCCATTATGGTAGCAGATGTTTCTATTGAAGTGCGATAAATGCAATAAACTATTGAGGTCAGCATATGAAAAGCATTAATAGCTATCAAATCAGAATCGGAAAAACGATACTTGCGATATCTCTGATGAGCATGGTATCGGCAGGGCTGTTTTTAACAGGCTTGATGTCAATTGCGCCTATGGTAAGTGCGGCAATATCCAATGCAGTAATTACTACGGAGCAAGAACTTCGTGACGCAATAGCTAATGCGCCCGGGGGTTATTCGAGCACACCCTTTATAATTCAATTTGGTGATAATGTTTCCTTGTCGCCAAATTCCACCATTTCAATTCTTGTAGGCAGGAACATTGCATTTACAGGTGGTAGTAGTCTTACTGGTGCAAGCGGGAAATCTACACTAATCGTAGAAAATGGAGGCACCTTAACACTTGATGGCATAACTGTGTCACATAATGATACTTCAGGTGATAGCTGTGGTGTAACTGTCAACTATGGCGGGAAACTTTATCTGAATAGTGGGAATATTTCAGGAAACACCTCTGAATTTGGTGGTGGCGGCGTAAGCAACTGGGGGGCTTTTGAAATGTTGGGCGGTGCAGTTTTGGATAACGAGGGTGCCACCGGCGGCGGCGTGTATAACAGAGGCATGTTCAAAATGTCTGGCGGCGTAATATCAGATAACACCACAGGTAACTTTGTCATATTAATGCTGGATGGTTGGGGTTTTTTCAACCGCAATGGTGGTGGTGGCGTGTATAACACAGGAACATTTACAATGCTCGGAGGAATGATTGCTAATAATACCACTAAGTTCAATGGCGGCGGTGTGTATAACATTCCAGATGCCACTTTCAATATGCTTGGTGGGGCTATTTCAGGAAATAATGCCAACCTTGGTGGCGGTGTGTGCATAGGTGGGACATTCAATCTTTCTGGTGGTGAGATTTGCGGGAATACCGCTAGTTACGGTGGAGGAATGTACATTGCCGGTTCTGAGCCCTCAGAGTCACAGAGTGTTGTCAACATGTTCGGAACGGCATGCATTTCCAGTAATATCGCGACTTATGATGGTAGTGGTGTATACAATGACTATGGTGGGATTTTTAATTTAGCTGATGGAACAATTGACAGCAACACTGCAGGAAACAACGGTGGTGGTGTGTTTAACCGTGCTGATATTGCAATAACAGGCGGTTTTCTTTCCAGCAATAACGCCAGCAATGGTGGTGCAGTGTACAACTATAGTGGAGTGTTTAACTACAGCGGAAGTGACGAGGTGTATGCGGGGTTTGGCCCTTCAAGCGCGATAAAATCAGCCAAGTACAAAAATGGCAGTTTTAATATGTCAGGCTGTACCATTAGCGGAAATGAAGCGACTTTTAATGGCGGAGGAATCTATTTTGATACCACTTTGCCAATCAATTATATTTCACAATCAATGAGTATCTCCTCCAGTACAATAGAAGGAAACGTCGCTGGTGAAAGCGGCGGCGGTATCTGGATTACCCACCCAAGCCTCAAAGAATTGTTCATTGATTCTGCGAAAGTACCAAACAGTACTGTGTTTTCCAACAACTTTGCTTCAAATGCCTGCAATCGTCTGTCGCAAGACAATGCTACATATGCTTCCAACATTTTAACAAATGAGTGGTCAGATTTGTCTGCTTTTGGTTATTTTCAGCAAGGTTACAACAACTTTGATATTTCCTACTCTACTTACCCCATACCATATTATACCGTTACCTATTTGCCTGGCGAGCATGGTGATTTCGCCCCGCAAATTGCCTACAACCTGCGCCTCGGAGACCCCATACCGAATGCTCAGTTTAATCCAGCGCAACATGGATGGAGATTCAATGGTTGGTTGTCAAAGGATGCGCTACCATTGGGTTCCGCAACGGTTAGCGGCGACATCACATATGTGGCATTGTGGGAAAGGATTTCCTTAGTTGTTGCTTTTGTCGATTGGGACGGAAAGCTAATAAAAATTGAGACTGTTTTGTATGGAGATGTGGCTACGATGCCGTCAGGCGCTATTATCGGTTCTAAAACTATGCGCTCCGGATATACTTTTACTGGTTGGGAAAGTTCATATCAAGGGAATATAGCTACTGTGTCGGATGGCTTTGACCTGAGCGATATTTTTGCCAGATTGAATGGCGGCGTGTCCTTTATTCCATGGTTTTTCCCCATTAGTGGACACTATGAGCACACAGATATTGTTTTTACGGCCCAATACATACCGACCGTTATGTATGAAGTTGTCTTTCGAGACTGGGATGATACTTTACTGTCTCGTGAATATGTTGAGAGCGATGGTTTTGCCGTTTCTCCACTTGTCATCGGCGATAAAGCCTGTCGTCCGGGTTACATTTTTATTGGCTGGGATAGTTCGTTCGACAGCGTGACATCCGATATGACAGTCAAAGCACTTTATAAACCATACGAAGCTCAGTCAATATTGAAGTTTGACCTGATTTTTGGCGGTAGTATCTTATTGATGGTATTGGTGGTTTTAGGCGGCATGTTTGTTGTAAAACGTAAAAAGCTTACCACAATTGATTAAACAAGCATGGTTATTCTTTGCGTCAAATGTAGCGCTGTAATTCATCCGGCTTGATTGACATAATATTGCATGTGAATTTGGGTGATTGACTGCCGTATTTGCTGCTACCAAATAATAGGAGCGGTCAATTCGGTGCGAAATGTCATTGCGTGTTTCAAATTTTCATATTGACAGCGCTTTGTATTACGTAATAAACTAACAGCGGCTTAATCCACAGCTATAATTTTAACCGGAGGTGAACAAATTGCCGGAGGAAGAAAAAGACAAGGCTCTTATAGTTTTCGATTATATTTTTCATGCTATGCGAGCTAAACCGGTTCTTGAAGAGGCCGGTTTAAAATCGCGCGAAGTGGCTCCGCCAGCAGAATATCGCACGGGTTGTGACCTTGCAGTCGAAATTGATGCAACTGACGTGGATGCTGCGGAGAATGTGCTTATTGAGAAGGGCGTGATGATGTTGGATATACTATTCATGCCCAAAGGCTCTGAGTTTGTTCCTGTATATCTCACCAATCTCATGAAAACCGTGGATTATGGCGACTTTGTCATGGTACGTTGCGGTAATATGAAGATTACTTATCAGAAGGGTAGCGGCAGGATAGTAAACATTTCCGGCGGCGGTTGTCCTGATATTCCGTACCTTGGCATGAAACTCTATGGCACGGTTATTGGGCAGGGACCGAAGCCGCGCACGCTGGGCAAGACCATATGTGCTTATACCCTTGAGCATGCTTATGAAAAAGCACTGGAGATCTTCAAAAAAGAGAATAAGAAGAGGAAATAAATATGCTTTTATTAGTAGGAACAGTACCTATTGAAAACTTACCACTTACTTATGGCCCCGTACATTATCAGCCCGATAAGCTTACTATCGGGGATTATACGTTAGAGGGTCAGTACGTTACCTTGGGTACGGCAGCCATGATTTCTGCTGCGTCTGCTACGTGTCAAGCCATTGGAGCCGACGAGCCTTATGCGTTGGTAATGGGGGATACGGGCATGGGCGATGGCACAATGAAAATTTTGAAGTTTCTTACTGATGAGCTTGCCAATCTCGCACCAAGGGTCGTCACATTGCATTATATCTTACCCACGCGCGAGTTGTTTATGAATTTTGTTAACACGGCGCGTAAAATGGAAAATGGACCTTTTCTTATCGCCGATGCGGGCGCATTACTTAATGCCAAGGCGGTTAAATTAGCTTCAAAGTTTGATCTTTTCACGCCTGACCCTGGTGAGTTGAGTTTCCTTGCTGACCCGGATGCGGCGCATCCGGCATATGTGCAGCATTTCATTTTTAATGTTGATCAAACTGAGGTGCCTCGCCTGAGTAAAGATGCCTATGACCACGGTGACGCTCCGCGCTACATGGTTGTAAAAGCGCCCATTGACCATGTGATAGAAGAGGGCAAAGCCGTTGCTACCATAAATGAGCCCAACGTGCCTACGATGGAACCTATCGGTGGTACAGGAGACACCATCACCGGTGAGGTATCAGCACTTATTTCAAGCGGCATGGATGTTGTTGATGCATGTATAACTGCTTGTAAGATTAATCGTACTGCAGGTGAGTTGGCACGTCCTGCGCCTGATACCACTATTGCCCAGTTTATTCCGCATATAGGGGAAGCGGTAAAAAAAGTATTGGGCAAATAGCCCGCGTCGATTATTGGTTTGCCTGGAGTAAACAGCAGCGGAAGGAGAGGGTGTCTGTATGGAGCAAAATAATCCAAGTCGTATAGCTAGGGTGCTCAAGTGGCGCCCCAATCTTAGATTAATCGGCGGCAGGGTTCGCTCTTGGGTTATGTGGCGCCCGAGTATCAAGTTAAGCGGCAATCTGGCGCTTATTACGGGGATTACTATGGGGGTGCTGGCAGCGGTGGTTCAGGCTTATTTTGGCGTGCAGCCTCCGGCTGGCGAGGGAATATGTGCTATTTCCCATCCGGCGGACCTTGTTAACTGGTTTGTGGATAAAATCGCCGGTACTAACTATGTAACTCATGATGTATTTGTCACTGTGCCCGTGCTGACATCGGTGGGGTTTATTTTGGGGTCCTTTGTGGCGGCGGTTCGCAATAAGGAGTTCAAATTCCGCAGTGGACCGGTGCGTGACAATATGCTGGCCTTCATTTTGGGTTTTCTCATTATCAATGTTGGACTGCTATGGGGATCATGTCCTATACGTACCGCAATACTAGCCTCCTATGGCATGTGGCTTGCTGTTTTAATACTTGGGATGATTGTATTGGGCGTGGTGGCAGCTTGTCTGTATATTAAGTGGAAAGTAAGGAGGGCAAGCTAATGTTGGCGTCATGGAAAATCGGCTTGGCTACGTTAGTTATTGGTGCAATAGTGGGTTATCTTGGGCAACGCTCGCGTTTTTGCACTATTTCGGGCATACGAGACTTTTTCTTGGTTAAGGATAGCTATCGTCTTAAGGGTTTGATAGGTATTGTTATCGGTGGTGTTTTAGGGTTCGCACTGGTAAATAAATTTGGTGGTTCGCTTGAATATTTTAGCAATCCCGGTGGCTGGGAGTTCATGCCAATGTTGCGTAATGGTTTGGATGTGGCTCCTGCTATCCTTGTACCAATTAGTGCGATAGGCGCTTTTTTGATGGCTTATTTTTCTGTTATGGCGGAAGGTTGTCCCTTCAGACAGCATGTCATGGCCGGCGAGGGCAGGTCATCCGGTATTATATATATTATCGGGCTTGTGGCAGGAGTAGTATTTTACGACATAGCTATTATGCCATATTTGCAGACTTTGACAGTAGCTGCTTGACACCGTCGTTTATCAGGCTATTAGTGAACTCTTGCTTTATACCTAAATCTCCTACATTAACTTTACACCAAGCTTGACGTTTTGGGCGCTCTGAACGTGAGGAGATGTTGATTTAAGTAACCACTGATTAACTATCAAAATAGCTTATAAGAAAGTATAATTAGGCATGAAAGGACGGTGAGCAAAAATGCAAATCCAAGCATGTCTATCAGATATTGAATATGACGCTCGTCGAAAGAAAACACGGAGAGAAGAACTTCTGGGTACCA
>WRHS01000024.1 GCA_009783135.1 Dehalococcoidia bacterium | reverse complement strand
AATTTTGAACACATTGTTAAACTCAAAACAAAAGTAATGACAGGGCATGTTAACGCGTTGAGAGGCTATCGGGCCGTAGAAATATGCACACCACTGGAGGTAAATGATTATGAGGACTCCTAACACAATTGAAGATGAAATTAATAAGAGCCGGCTACGAATTTATGAGGAAACAAGAAAGATGACCATTGATGAGCGAGTAGCGTGGGTAAACCGCATTGGCGAAGCCGCAGCCAAAGAGTATGGCTTCAGAATTGTTGCCAGTGCAAAAGTTGAATAGTCTAAAGCTAATACATCAGCATTTCTACTCCCAATGTGCTGCCGGTGTCATTGGATGATTGTAAATGCAGAAATTCAAGGAACATTATTCTTTTCTAAAACAACAAGGGTGGCCTATGCCACTCTCGCCAATGTAAAGCTCGCACTTTACGGTAGCGAAACTCCGTATCGTTATAATACTCCTACAACGCACCATGTCAACTATTTTTAACCCCTTGTTTTATGCCTAAATCCCCCGCACTAACTTTATTCCACGTATGTAAATATTGTTTACAATGCGGTGAGTTTGTGGTATGTTTGTAGTGAGGTGATTAAAGTGGCTAATAACACAACTTACAACATCCGTATTGATTCTCGAATTAAAAAAGAAGCAGATGCACTTTATAAAGGCATGGGTATGTCTCTTTCGTCGGCTGTGAATCTATTTCTTACACAGTCTGTTATACAAAGACGGCTTCCTATTGACGATGTAATTGCCGAGCCTCTTGGCGAACCACCCGCTACTGATGAATACAACTCCTTTGATACTTGGGAACAAGCAAAGGCGTGGTTGAATGCTTAAACCAGAATTATCCAACCAGTTTAAGAGAGACTATGATTTGCTGATTCGTCGAGGCTATGACATCACAAAGCTCGACGGGGTTGTTTTGTTACTACTAAAGCAAACACCACTTGAACCATGGCATCGTGACCACCCTCTCAAAGGGAAATGGCGTGGCTATCGTGGTTGTCATGTTGCTGATGATTGGGTACTTGTGTACAAGATTGACGGAGGCAGGTTAAAACTCATGCTTTCTCGTACCGGAACACACGTTGATATATACGGACAATAGCCAATCAGACCGATACGAATAGATGTTGGGATCATGCAACATATTGACATATGAAGCGCTTTCGTGAGCGTCATGTCGGCGGTTCAGGCTTAAGCCCACGACTTTGGCAGACGCTTGCTTTATGCCTAAATTTCCTGCACTAACTTTCCACCAAGCCATTCTGTATTTGCTTTGACATGTACCCTCAAAGCTGGTAACTTTTAGCATTCAGAAACGCTGTATAACTTATGACTAGTATCATCACTATTGCCGCCGTTTTCGTTGGGGGTTTGCTTTGTGGCGCTTTCGTTGTCTGGCTGAATGCGCGATTGCGCAGGAAGCAGCAGGCACCCGCAGCGCAGCAGGCACCCGTTACGCAACCGGATGCCAGCGTTCAGGCAGGTCAGGCACTATATAATGCACCTGTGTTTCGTCTTCGCTTTGTAATTGCCCCTATTGTACTTGCGGCACTGTGTCTTATTGCGGTTGTGTCATTTTATGCTTCGTTGGGCTCACCGCTCGCTTACCGCTTTGATGCCGCAGGTGAGGCGCGCAACGTAATGAACAAAAATGCCTTTGTTGTCATTATGGTTGTGGCACAGGCTATTGGTGCTCTCATTGCCTGGGGTTTGGCAAATATCATAATCAAGATGGGGCATAGCGCATTTAAGACCAGCGATCCTCAGTTCAGGCTGGACGGCTTCATTACCCTGATGAGTAACATGATTTTGCTGCCACAGTTTATTTTGGCATATGTGATGCTGGATGCATTTATTTACAGCGTATGGCAGCGCCATTTCATTCCGGCAACCTCTTTTACGATTGGCGCTATCATAATTGGCAGCGGCATAATATTTGTGGCTTTTGTTTTATTACTAACGCAGGCACGCAGGGCGTTCAACAAGCAGTAAGGAGTGTGACAATTGGCTGAGCAATCGAGCAAAATGGAAAAACTGGTTTCGTTATGTAAACGGCGCGGCTTTATTTTCCCGTCAAGTGAAATCTATGGCGGATTGTCGTCCTGTTGGGATTATGGTCCGCTGGGCGTTGATATGAAACGCAACATCAAGAATGCCTGGTGGCATACCATTGTGCAGAGCCGTGATGATGTTGTCGGAATTGATACGTCCATTCTTATGCACCCGCGCGTGTGGGAGGCGTCAGGGCATATTTCGGGTTTTTCGGATCCTTTGGTTGAGTGCAAGAAATGCAATTTGCGCTTCCGTGCCGATGAGTTAAAAGAGCAGAAATGCACCGTGTGCGGCAGTCCTCTTTCCGAGCCGCGCCAGTTCAATTTGATGTTCAAGACCTTTATGGGACCTGTTGAAGATGCTGCCGCCGTGGTCTATATGCGCCCGGAGACGGCACAGGGAATATTCGTCAATTTTGAGAACGTGATGACATCTACCCGCAAGAAACTCCCACTTGGCATTGCGCAGCAGGGAAAAAGCTTCCGCAATGAAATCACCACGGGCAACCTAATTTTCCGCTCGCGTGAGTTCGAGCAGATGGAACTGGAGTTCTTTGTAAAGCCCGGCACGGATATGGAATGGTTTGACTATTGGGTAAATGCCCGCCTTGAGTGGTATAAAAAGCTTGGTATTAAGCCTGAAAACCTGCGCCTGCGCCCGCATCCGAAAGAGGATTTGGCGCATTATGCGCGCTGCTGCACCGACGTGGAGTATCATTTCCCATGGAACTGGGGCGAGCTGGAAGGCATCGCCAACAGAGGCGATTTCGACCTAAAACAACACTCCAAGTTCTCAGGCAAGGGGCTGTCCTATTTTGATGAGGATACCAAGGAAACCATTGTGCCATGTGTCATCGAGCCCTCAGCCGGCGTAGACCGTTCCATGCTGGCCTTTTTGGCGGATGCCTATGATGAGGAGCAGGACAAGGACGAAATACGTGTTGTGCTGCGTCTGCATCCGATGATCGCTCCTGTCAAGGTTGCTGTGCTGCCGCTTTCCAAGAAGGAAACGCTGGCACCGATGGCACGGCAGATTTACAGCGAGTTGCGACAGATTTGGGCTACGGCTTATGATGATTCCCAAAGCATTGGGCGGCGCTATCGTCGTCAGGATGAAACCGGAACGCCTTACTGTGTCACCGTTGATTTCCAGTCTCTTGAGGACAATGCTGTGACCATTCGTGAGCGTGACAGCATGCAGCAGGAACGCGTGCCAGTTGCTGAGTTAAAGGCACTTCTTGCCGCGAGGCTGGCATTATAGGTTTGCCTGAGAAATATAAGTTTGTCTGAGAACAAGTAAATGAAGCTTATTCATTTCGCAGATTTGCACCTAGGTGTGGAAACGTACGGGAGCATCAGTTCCGAAAGCGGCGTTTCTTCGCGGCTGAATGACTTCTTGCTTTCCTTTGATGTCATGGTGGACTTCGCCGTGCATGAAAAAGTGGATTTGGTGTTGTTCTGCGGGGATGCCTACAAAAGCCGCTCCCCGTCACAAACGCAGCAGCGCGAGTTCGCCCGGCGCATCAAGCGACTGTCCGATGCCGGTGTGGTAGTTCTCCTGCTTGCCGGAAATCATGACATGCCCAATACGGCAGAACGCGCCACAACCACAGAAATATTTGATACGCTGAGAATACCGGGCGTTTATGTGGCTAATAAGCCGCAGCTGTGCCGCATACCGACCGCATCCGGTGGCATACAAGTCGTCGCTATACCTTGGCTCAGGCGCTCCTCTGTGGCGGCGCGTGAGGATATGCGCGGGCTTGATTTTGCTCAAATCAACGAGAAGATGTCGCAAATTCTCACAGGCATAATCGATGACCTTGCCGCAAAACTTGAACCAAACGTCCCTGCCGTGCTGGCAACGCATGCTTGGGTGCAGGGGGCGAGCACAAGTTCCGAGAGCAATATGAGCATAGGGGGCGAGCACACACTGCTTGTAAGTTCAATTGCCCGTCCTGTTTTTGATTATGTGGCGCTGGGGCATATACACCGGCATCAGGTGCTAAATGAGTTTCCGCCGGTCGTTTATAGCGGCTCGCTTGAGCGCCTTGATTTCGGCGATGAAAAGGATGAAAAGGGATTTTATCTTGTTGAAATAAGCGCTCATACTCAAAAACGCGACACCACCTTTGCCTTCCACAGCGTCTCAGGGAGGCGTTTTGTCACCATCAAGGCCGGCATTTCAGCGGATGACCTCGCACCAACAGAAAATGTACTGCAGATACTGCAAAACGCGGCTGAGGATATTGTGGGCAATATCGTGCGTTTGGAACTTACCATGCCGCAGGAATGCCTAGGGCGCGTAGATGAGCCAAGGCTGCGCCAGATAGTACAGTCTCAGCTTAAGGCATCTTACTTCGATATATCACGCAACGTAATCCGCGAGGCTAGACCCAGACTGGGTGGGGCTACAGCCGAGGCACTCACACCGCTTCAGGCGCTGGAAACATACCTGCGGCTTAAGGGTGATAACTACACCCCTGCCACCGCCGCAAAGCTGGCGCAGTTGGGTCGGGAAATTATCACGCAGGTCGAGGTGGAGTAGCACTGTGCCTTTTGAAGTTGTTCGTCAAAAACAGATTTGTTCTATAATAGTATTATAAAAGCAGGAGCAGTTTTGTTATATGCCATCGCTACCTTTGTTTGAGAACCGTTATGACGCGGGTGTGAAGCTGGCGGCGAAACTTGAGGAGTATCAAAGTTCGTCGGTTATCGTGCTGGCTATCCCTAACGGTGGGGTTCCTGTGGCATCGTCGCTGGCTTTAACGCTTGATGCCGAAATGGATATTGTGGTGTCGCGCAAACTGCCGATACCCCTGTTGCCTGGCGGCGGATTTGGGGCGGTGGCGGATGACGGTACAACCATCTTCAATGAAGAGGTGCTGCAGGCCATCAAACTGGATGAGCATCAAATAAACTATCAGGTAAATAAGGTGCGCGCCGATATCCGTCAGCGCTCACTGCTATACCGCAACAATCGCCCGCTTGCTCTCGTCAAAGGCAGAACGGCCATCATCGTAGACGATGGTCTTGCCTCGGGATATACCATGCTGGCCGCAGTGGAGTCAGTGCGCCGGCGCCAGCCTGCACGTGTCGTAGTAGCCATTCCGGCGGCATCTGAAAAAGCCGTATCCGCAGTTAAAAAGGCTGCCGATCGTGTGGTGGCGGTGGAGGTCGCGGACGTTCCCAAGTTCTATATAGCGGACTATTTCCGCTACTGGAATGACTTGTCGGACGACGAGGGGCTGCGCTGCTTTAAGGACTATCAACTGCGTCGCCGCGAAATGCAGATGCCTCCCATATCACCTTCGTCCGGCGTTTCCAACCCGCGTTTCAAAAGGGGCATGGGCTAAGCGCTGTGGTGAATAAGACCCTGTATATCGCCGGGGCATCATGGTTTGTGGCACAGACGCTTAAAGTGCTGGGTTGTCTAATCAAAGAGAGGCGCCTCGACATGCGTTTTTTCGTTCGTCCCGGTGGCATGCCCAGTTCGCATAGTGCGCTGGTGACAGGGCTGGGGGTGTCAGTTGGTTTCCTGTGCGGGTTTGCATCGGTTGAGTTTGCCATTTCCGCTGTCTTCGCCGCTATAGTTATGTATGATGCCGCCGGCGTGCGCCTTTCGGTGAGCCGGCAGTCTGTGGTGCTGAACCGTATATTGCAGGAGTTGCGCGAGCGCCGTCCCCAGGATATACCGCGTGACGTGCGTGAACTTATTGGGCATACACCTTTTCAGGTGTTTGCCGGGGCAATACTTGGTGGTGGTGTGGCTGTTGCATGGCTTTTGATTACCGGCGACATCAGTTTTTCTTAATTTCTGGCGTATATCTGCCGGGGAACTCAAGCCGCGCCTGTTGCGTATGCTTTTTTATGAAGGCTCCTTTTGCGTCTGTATAGCCGTCCCTGTCATGCGTAAATTGTTCTTTCAGGCGTACTTTGAGTCGTTCGTACTCACTGGCGACATCTGCGTGCAAAGTCAGGTAATCCCGGAAGTATAACTCACCCCAGTCGGCGCTGTAGCGCACGTGGATGTGTACTGCCTGACCCTCAAACCCGCGCGGCGTATAGCCCTTGATATACATCACGATGTCATCCTTGGGATTGTTTACTACGTAGCCGGCATCCAGCAGTTTCTCGGTGATGGGCTGAAGCTCAGAGTCATCAGAAATTTCAAGCAAAATATCAATCGTCGGCTTAGCCAGCAAGCCGGCAACAGCAGTGCTTCCGATATGGCTCATTCTCACAACGCAATCCTCGAAGATTTCCCGCAGAAAAAGGCTTTCTGCTGCGTAGTACTCTTTCCATCGGGGATTATGCGCCTCAAGAACAATCGGAAATAACTCAGCGCGTTTGGCATCAGAAATAATTGACCAGTCTTCCCGCATCATAATGCATTTAACCTCAAGTAATCGATTCTAGCTTGCTTTCGGTCTTTGAGGCACGCGCATATTTGCCTGCGTTGCTTTTTGCCAGCACAAAACTTTCGTCTATACGCTGAAATATTTCCTCATCTGCAACCGAGTCGTCAAGACAAATTGTAATCCAGTGTTTTTTATTCATGTGATAACCCGGGAAATAGCTTTTTCCGTCGACCAAAACGTCTATATCCTCAGGTTTGGCTCTAAGATCAATGATATCAACAGTGCCATCTGCATTCAATCCCAGTTTTCTCTTTTGTATGACCAATAGCGCGGCATACCATTTCTCATTGTCCTGCCGCCTGAAGATGGCGTTCTGAGGGGTTCGTTTCCAAAGAAATTGAGGTTCGTCGCGATACTTTTCACGTACGTGGCGAATAATCTGTTTGGCGCATTTACTCTTGAACACATCAGGCTCAAAGCAGTCATTGGCAATCGCGGCGAGTATTTGCTCATACTCCTTCCTCACTTTTCCGACAAATGCACCCGATGCACCGGAAACGCGGTGGAGAACGTAGAGTTCTTTTGATGAAATATCTCTTACCTCAGCCGATACCTTTGTGTCATTTGTAATAGTGACTCTCATTTCAAGCTGCCCGTCAGCCAAATGTGTGGCGTAGATATAGCCTTTTTCGCTTTTGCAAAATCCGAAGGGAAGTAAGCGGTATGTAACAGCTTTCCGGTTTATCAGCAAATCATCTATGTCGGACATACTAGCCTGTTTAAGCGGGATGTATGAAGCAACAGTTGGTTTCTTTTGTGTCTGTACTATGCGTAGTAATCATACGATTGGATTATACACCTTTGTGCCTAAAGTATTAGCATGGTATCGCCGAAGGAGTAAAAGCGGTATTTTTGCTCTACGGCCTCGGCATATGCACGCTTGATTAAATCCGCACCGGCGAAGGCGCTCACCAGCATAAGCAGTGTGGATTTTGGCAGATGAAAATTTGTTTGCATCACGTCTGTTAGGCGGAACTTATAACCTGGCAGAATAAGCAGGTCAACCCAGCCGGCAAACGCATCAAGCGGGGCATTAACGCTTTTGCCTGCCGCATGCTCCAAAATACGCACGGATGTGGTTCCGACACATATTATGCGCCTGTTTTCCAATCTGGCATGGGTAATCCTCTGTGCTACATGCTCTGAGACAATGCCGTACTCCTGATGTATATGGTGTTGCGTCGGGTCATCTGCCGCCACGGGACGGAAGGTATCAAGCCCGATGTGCAGCGTTGTTTCCAAAGTCTCAACGCCCATACTGCGCAGGCCCTGCAGCAGTTCTGTTGTGAAATGCAGCCCGGCAGTCGGGGCTGCTACGGAACCTGAGTCGTGGGCATACACTGTCTGATAGCGCTCACTATCGCTTAGCGGTGCGTGTATATAAGGCGGCAGTGGAATTTTGCCCAGTGCGCTCAGACGGCTTTCATCGGAAAAAGCCACCTCACGAATGCCGTCATCCAATATGGCTGTGATTTCAGCTGTAACAGGTGTGTCCTCAGCGCTGCCAAGGATAACTGTTGTGCCTACAGGTAAACGCTTGCCCGGTTTTACAAGTGCCTCCCAAGCCTGATTTACAGCAGAGCGGCGCAAAAGCAAAATTTCCACTGCTGCTCCGGTATCAGCCTTTCTGCCGAACAAACGTGCCGGAATGACGCGGGAATTGTTCATGACCAGCACGTCGCCGCGGCGTAAAAACTGTGTTATATCGCGAAAGGTTTTATGCTGGATACTGCGGTTGGTGCGGTCTACAACCATTAAGCGTGAGGCATCGCGCGGCTCTATGGGCGTTTGAGCAATTAACTCAGACGGCAGATTATAGTCAAAATCACTGGTTTTCATATGTTCAAGTATATCGTTCGCAAAGGAAATGGGCAAAATACAGTACCGGAGAGGTTTGAGTCTCATCCGGTACTGTATTTTGCCGATACTATGGATTAAAACACGTACTCAAAACCATATGCGTCTGTTGCAATTATGTAAACTTCACCCTTTGGACCATACCAGCCGTCTGAGTAAATTGGCATGGTCGGAACAGGGGTAATCGTGACTGAACGCACATCGTAATCAAATTTTGTTGGTTCTCCATAATCAAGCGACTGGAGCCCGTCCTTTGCTGTCAGTTTATCCATAAGGTCAACTACTTCTATGAAATATCCACCGTGTGTAACGTACATTTTGCAAGAAACGAATTTCAGCTTTTCGTTTGTTCCAAAGTAGTTTGAAAAATATGGTTGCACGACGAGTGTTTTTTGCCATTGCCCACTAATTAGAACTACTTCAATGAGAGGATTATTTGACTTTATTCGACTATACAAATCCCGGGTTGGGCGAACATCCATGATTTTCCCGTTGGATATCTTGTCAGTTCCCTTTTTATAACTAAAAAGACAGACGAGAGAATTCCCATTTATTTAAACTCCTTTTGGGTCTTTTTATACTCGCTAATTAGAGTTTTGGCCGTTTCAAAATCAAGCTTATCATTTATGGCCAATTGCTTAACCTTTGAAATAAAATGGTCCTGATTTGAACTCTCGCCGATATTCACTTTCTGAATTATCTTGTCCAGTCTTAAGCGGACGGTCGGATAAGTAATTCCATAGTGCGTGGCGATTTCCTTGAGAGAGCCAGAGGCCATGATAAAATTACGGATGAAAATCATATCTTCATCGTCTAAACTGCTCATCCAGTCCGGCAGAAATTCTAAAGCCAACTAACACCTCCTTCTTTAATATTATTAAGTATAGACTTTAATTAAAATAATGTCAATAGTAAATAATAGTTTAATATTCTGACATATTTTGAATGGTTCAAAACATTCCCCTGTTGTGCCTTGATATGCTAAACTGCGCTTATGATTCTTGTTTCTAATGATGATGGCATATTCGCACCTGGGTTGCGTGCGCTTTCGCAGGCGCTTTCCTCCGTGCAGCAGGTTGTCGTTTCGGCTCCCGACCGCGAACAAAGTGCCACCGGAACGTCTGTGACGCTGCGTGTTCCGCTGCGCGTGCGTGCTGCAGATGCCATAGTAACTGGTGCTGATACATATGCGGTTGAAGGCTCACCTGGCGACAGCGTAATACTGGGCTTAGACAGATTAGCCCAGCAAGCCAGCATGGTATTTTCAGGCGTCAACTCAGGGCAGAACCTTGGTGATGACGTGCTTATTTCCGGTACGGTTGGTGCTGCATTACAGGGATACCTAAGGGGGCTGCCTTCCGTTGCCGTTTCCGCTGAGGCTATGCAGTTATGTAATCTTCCCGTTGCCGGTGAGCTGGCGGCTTTGCTTGCCAGGCATATAGCATGCGGCAGGTTGCCTAAAGACCTTTTCCTGAATGTTAATCTGCCGCCTGAGCCATTTGAGCAAATGCGTGGCATCAAACTTACCACTTTGTCGCATAAGACACATATCGACACGGCGCAGGAAGGCACTGATGGCAGGCGTGAGTATTACTGGCTGGTGCGGCGCAAGCTTGAGCGCGAATACGCCGAAGAAAGCGACCTTTGGGCTATTGATCATGCTTTTATTTCAATCACCCCACTGCATACGGCGCTGTTCGGTTGCCCCGACAAGGGAACTGATGAGGCTCTTTGCGCTGAGATGTGGGCTGAATTATTATCTGTGTTTGACAAATCACCTGCCTAAAACTATATTAAATGAGCCGGCGACCCGCGCATGCGGGCGTTGAGCACTCTCGTGGAATATCAATAAATAGAAGTCGCTTGGATCGCAGGACCGAGACGGCGGTAAGTAATGTTTTATATGCTTCCACCGTTTTGTGCGGCGGGAGTTTTTTTATGCGCAAAACATCGGTTCTGTGTCAGCATGGTGGCAGATTTGAGCGAAGTCCATGGCAGTGAGGGGGACTAACTTATGAGAAGCATGCTTTATGCAAAAATTCATCGCGCCAGGGTTACCGGCACGATGCTGGACTATGAAGGCAGCGTAGCCATTGGCCCGGAACTTTTGAAAAAGGCTGATATTTTGCCGTATGAGGAAGTGCATATCCTAAACGTCAACAATGGTGCGCGCTTTACCACTTATGCCATACGCGGACAGAAAGGACAGGTCGAATTGCGCGGTGCCGCTGCCAGGCTGGCTGCGCCGAGCGATGTGGTCATTATTCTCACATATCACCAAATGCAGGAAAACGAAGCCATTGCCTGCAAGCCCAGAATTGTGCATGTAGACGAAAAGAACCGCATTATCCCGCTCAAGTAATTCAGCAATAAGGACGAAATATCTGTCAGGGAGGTTATGTCATGCGTGTGAGTATCACTCAGCTTAAAGAGATGAAACAGAGAGGCGAAAAAATCGTTGTGCTCACTGCTTATGACTATCCTACGGCACAGATGGTCGAGCGCGCCGGTGTTCCTGTAATACTGGTTGGCGACAGTTTGGGAAATGTGGTGCTGGGTTATGAGTCAACCCTGCCGGTTACCATGGATGAGATGCTGCATCACACCAAAGCCGTCACACGCGCTGTTAAGAATGTGCTGGTTGTAGGCGACATGCCTTTTATGAGTTATCAGGTTAGTGCCGATGAGGCGCTAAGGAATGCCGCGCGTTTTATGCAGGAGGGGGGTGCCCAAGCCGTTAAACTGGAGGGTGGGGCTGGCATGTGCGGCACTGTTAAACGGATTGTGGATGCCGGGATTCCGGTTATGGGTCATATTGGTCTTACGCCGCAGTCAATTTACCAGCTTGGCGGATTTAAGGCGCAAGGCAAGACTGTTGAGGCTGCCAAACAGCTGGTTGCCGATGCCAAGGCGCTGGAACAAGCCGGTGCATTTGCTGTTGTGCTGGAAACCATACCGGCTGAGTTGGCCTCATTTATTTCAAAACAAATCAGCATTCCCAGCATCGGTATCGGGGCAGGTGCCGCATGCGACGGACAGGTGCAGGTGGTATCAGACATACTGGGGTTTTTTGGCGATTTCATGCCCAAACACGCGCGCCGCTATGCCCATATGGCCGACTATATATGCAATGCAGTTGCGCAGTATGCGCGAGACGTGACGGCAGGTGATTTCCCTGCTGCCAAAGAAAGCATAGAAATGCCTCCAAACGTAATGCAAGCTGTTATGGAAGACCCCGCATGAAAATCGTTCGGGGCATCCCTGAGATGCAGGCTTTGCGCCGTGAGTTGAAAGGCAGTGTAGGTCTGGTGCCTACCATGGGGTATTTACACCGCGGTCATATGGCGCTGGTTGGAAAATCACAGGAGTTCAATGCGTTTACAATTGTCAGCATGTTCGTCAATCCCACGCAGTTTGGTCCGCAGGAAGACTTTGCCAAATACCCCAGAGACGAACAGCACGATATCAAATTGCTGGAGGATGCCGGTGTGGATGTGCTGTTTATTCCTTCTGCCGATGAGATGTATCCCGACGGCTTTGATAGTTGGGTTGAGGTGAGGGGAATTACTGACACGTTGGAGGGAGCCCGCCGCACGTGGCATTTTCTCGGTGTTGCCACCATATGCAACAAGCTGTTTAACATCACAGCCCCGCACAGGGCATATTTCGGGCAAAAGGATGCCCAGCAGGTGCAAGTGGTCAGGAAAATGGTTCGTGACCTCAATATGAGTATTGAGATTGATGTTGTGCCGACCATACGTGAAGAGGACGGACTGGCAATGAGCAGCCGTAACACTTACCTTAGCATAGACGAGCGCCGCGCTGCCGCCGTGCTGTATAAGGCTTTGCTCAAGGCACGTGAGATGTGCGCCTTTGGTGAGCGCGATGCCAAAAAAATCACCGGCGGCATGACTGCCATATTGCAGTCCGAACCGCTGGTCAAAGTGGACTATGTTGCTATTACGGATAGCGGCAGCTTGCAGGAAATAGAATACATCCAGTCTTCTGCGCTGGTTTCAATGGCTGTATTTATCGGCAGAACCAGACTGATTGATAATATTACTGTCACTGTATGAGGCGAGTATCAAATCATTTCTTGATGATGGAAAATTGACGAATTGGTGCAGTTGACACTCAAGGCGAATAACGGATACAATAGCAAGTCATGCCGAGGTAGCTCAGCTAGGTAGAGCAGCGGACTGAAAATCCGCGTGTCCCCAGTTCGATCCTGGGCCTCGGCACCAGAGGTTGTACATTTACAATTTGTTGGCTATAGAGCCGAAGTGGCGGAATAGGCAGACGCGACAGTCTCAAAAACTGTTGGGGGGTGACCCTCATGTCGGTTCGACCCCGACCTTCGGCACCATTTACTTATGTAGTCGGTGCCGAGTTGTGTAGCGGTAGCACGAAGGACTTTGAATCCTTTTGCCCAGGTTCGAATCCTGGCTCGGCAGCCAATAAAAACAGGCTGATGCGGGGCACTGTGAAAATGCATCGGTTTGTAATATAATAGTTATATACTCCCCGATAGCTCAATGGTAGAGCGCGCGGCTGTTAACCGCTAGGTTCTAGGTTCGAATCCTAGTCGGGGAGCCAATTTTTTTGTTGGTATTTTCTCTGGTTTATTTGGCCTCATGCAAATACTTCCACCCACTGATACTTATCTATTTTCATGTCTATGCTATAATTAGCATGGTTATATGATGATTGTTATTTACCCTAATCTAAAACTGTTTAACACAGAGTATCATTGTGGCTAAGGAGTGCGTATGGAAAAGGCTGTCCTGCTGGAAATTAGCAACCTGACCGTGACCGTGGATGGTCGTGAAATCCTGCATAGTCTCAATCTTGCGGTCAATCCGGGAGAAACAGCGGTTATTTTCGGTCCCAACGGCGGCGGCAAAACCACGTTGCTCATGACGATTATGGGCTTTCCAAGGTATCGCGTCACCGGCGGGAGTATTACATTTAAGGGACAAGACATCACAAATATGCCGGTAGATGAGCGTGCCAGGCTGGGTATAGGCATCTCTTTCCAGCGCCCGCCGGTTGTGCGTGGCGTTAAAATGCACGATATGGTGCTGGCCTGCCTGCGCCGTGACGACAAAGAGGCCGAGGAGTTGGTAACTGCGCTTGCCGAAAAGTCCCACATGACCAACTTTCTGGGGCGCAATATCAACGCCGGCTTTTCAGGCGGCGAAACCAAACGTTCCGAGATGCTGCAGCTTTTGGCGCAAGGTCCGGATTTGGCATTGCTTGATGAGCCGGAATCTGGTGTTGATCTGGAAAACATCTCCCTTATCGGACAACTTATAAACGAAGTGCTGGGCAAGACGCATCCCATACGCGAACGCTCGCGTTCAGGTCTTATAATATCCCACACCGGACATATACTGGATTATGTCAACGCACGCACAGGATATGTGTTATGTGGCGGACAGATTATCTGTGACGGAGACCCGCATGACATGCTCAATACCATCAAAGCCAAAGGTTATCAGGAGTGTGTAGTATGCTTGAAGAAGTAAGAAAACGTCAGGAGCAGGCCCTTGCCGCCCGCGACAAAAAAGCTGCCGTAGGCGATGATGTTGATTTAAGCAAGTTTGAAAGCCATGTCACACAGGCTCCGCAAAATGTTGCAACGGGCGCTATCCCTGCTGACGTGAGGCAGTCTGTGTTATCCACCGGGGTTATGCTGGATGACCTGTCGCAGCGCTCCGGCACTTTTGTGCAGATTGATAACCAGCCCATGCATATGGCTGTTGCGCAGGATGGCATTGAGGTCATGGCAACATCAGAGGCTTTAGCCAAATACGACTGGGTAAAGGACTATCTGTGGAAGGCTGTGAAAGTGGATACGGATAAGTTCACTGCACATACCGAGATAAATCAGGCAGACGGTTATTTTATGAGGGCACTTCCAGGCGTAAAGACCACTTATCCTGTTCAGGCATGCCTTTATATGTCGCGTGCCCGTGCCATACAGGACATACACAATATTGTTATTGCTGAGGAAGGCTCGGAGTTGCACATCATCACAGGCTGCTCATCATCGGGGCATGAGCCGGGTGTGCATTTGGGTGTATCCGAGTTTTTTATCAAAAAAGGGGCTAAGGTTACCTTTACCATGATTCATTCATGGGCACCTGACGTGGAGGTGCGTCCGCGCACCACTGCCATTATCGAACAGGATGGACTGTTCATGTCTAATTTCGTCATCATGCGACCGGTGCACTCGATGCAATCCAATCCCACGGCTTATTGTATGGGAGAGAATGCCACGGCACGGTTTAACTCGGTGATTGTAGCAACCCTAGGCTCTAAAATTGACGTCGGCTCGCGCGCCATATTGTCGGCTAAGGGAGCAAAGACGGAAATGATAGCCCGCACCATTTCGGCCGGTGGCGAAATCATCTCGCGCGGATACATTGAGGCATCCGAGTTGGAAACCAAAGGACATCTTGAATGCCGCGGTTTGATATTGGGCGAGCACGGTTCCATCCATGCAATACCTGAGATTAAGGGTAACCGTGCCGGAGTTGATCTGTCACATGAGGCTGCCGTGGGTAAAATTGCCGAAGAAGAGGTGGAATACCTCATGGCGCGCGGTCTTACAAGGGATGAGTCAACCGCTGCCATTATCAGGGGATTTCTCAAAGTTGATATTCAAGGATTGCCGCCTATGCTTAATGCTGAGATGCAGCGGGCCGTCAAGCAAAGCGAAGCCGATTTGTTCTAGAGATGAAACAATACGCAGTGCGTATAAGCTGTATGAACAAATGGTTGTTGGAGTGTAAATTATGAAAAAGACAATCGTGGTAGTAACTGGCGTCGTGGTTGCTTGCATAATTGTCTGTGTTTTGCTTTTTAATCAAGCAAGCAAAGCAATAACATACGATAAGCCAGTAATTTATCTTTACCCTGATGCAACCACCGAAGTCACGGTCAGATTGAAATACAACGGCATTTTGGATTTTACCTATCCGGCATATAACGACGGATGGCACGTCACAGCAGAGCCCGACGGCACTTTAATCAACCATAACGACGGCAGGGAATACTCATATCTGTTTTGGGAAGGACACGGCAAAGCGGATTATGACCTGAGCCTGGGCTTTGTTATAAAAGGCGAGGATACAATCTCTTTTTTACAGGATAAGCTATCTTATATGGGGCTTACACCAAGGGAGTACAATGAGTTTATAGTCTATTGGCTGCCTTTGATGCAAAACAACGCATATAACCTAATCACATTCCAAGGCGACGCTTATACCGAAAATGCCGAGTTGATTATCACACCCACGCCTGACAGCATGCTGAGGGTATTTATGGCGTTTAAGCCGCTTGATGCCCCGATTGAAATAGAGGAACAGGAACTGAGCCCGTTCAGCAGGAGTGGCTTTTCTGTTGTTGAATGGGGCGGTTGCATCATCAAATAGGCATTAACAAACATTACAGATGAGCATGCGCAAGTGGATAGTTAAACCGAAGTTCTTAGCCGGCATACTTGCTGTCGCCGCAGCTGCTGTAATTTGGTTCTCTTTGCGCTCTGACACGCCGCGCTTGGCACTGTTTTGGCTATTCGGACTGGCTTTTGGCGCCGTCGTACAACGCTCACGTTTCTGCTTTGTTTCGGCCATCAGCAACCTTGCCATTTTTGGTGACGCAAGACTTTTGAAAGGCATATTGGGCGGGTTGTTTATTGCCACGATAGGTTTTGGCGTCATCATGTTTAAGGAAGTCCCAAATCCCGCTGTAGGTCTTCCGGCAACGGCTTATATTGCGCCTTTCGGATGGCATTTGGTGCTGGGTGGTGCGCTGTTCGGGTTTGGCATGGTGCTTGCCGGGGGATGCGTAATGGGCACGTTATACCGCATCGGTGAGGGCGCAGTAGCTTCGCTGGTGGCTTTGTTGGGTCTCATAATGGGCATGGGTATTCTGCAGCACAACTGGCCATGGTGGAATAAGTATATCTCACAATTATCCCCTGTGTGGCTGCCGCAGAAAATCGGCTGGATCGCCTCTTTGGTGCTCACTTTCGCTGCAATTGCCGGCTTATATTGGCTGGTGAGGCATTTAAGTCGTGGCGGTCATACAGGAGACAAATTGCCGCCGCAGCCTTTATCTGCCCGTTTTGCCTCTTTG